>NZ_QRVX01000083.1:0-6321 GCF_003458885.1 Coprococcus sp. AF21-14LB
TCTGAAAAATACATTTTCATTTGCAACATAAAAATCACCACTTTTCTTTTAGTATACAAGAAAAGTGATGATTTTTGTATTAACTATTTTTTATGCGGTTGCCCTGCATCTCCGGATTTTCTTCGTTTCCCCTGAAACTTCCGCTTTCTCTCCTTCTGATTTTGACAAACACGCTTTCAGCCGCTATAATAAAATTCGATTGTAAGGAGGTGCGACAATTGAACTCATTGATTTCAAATAAACGTATGCTATTTTGTCTTCTTTCATTTCTTCCGGCTCTGGCAATGATGTGTCTGATCTTCTCATTTTCTGCCCAGACCGGTGAAGAATCCGGAAGTCTCAGCAGCAAGATCAGCCACATGGCAGTCAATGTCGGCAATCAGGTACTTCATCTGGAGCTCACGGAATCTGAAATCGAATCTTATGCCGGATATCTGGAACATCCGATACGGAAACTTGCCCATATGACAGAGTATTTTATCCTGACGCTTCTTGTCCTTTTCCCACTTTTCGTCTGTGGACTCAGGGGACGGGCACTGATTCTCACTGCGCTCATTTTCTGTGTCTGTTTCGCTGCAACTGATGAATTTCATCAGTCTTTTGTTGCCGGACGGGGACCATCAGTAAAAGATGTGGGGATTGACAGCATTGGTGTCTGCGCCGCCTCCCTTCTTTATTGGGTAACAACATTCTTCCACCGGAAACATCATACCTTCGCTGATTAAAAATATACCCGCATCACAGAGCTTTGAATCATTGCTTCTCTGCGTGCGGGTATATTAATTTATAGCTTTATCAAAGCGTCTTACAGCCGTTCTCTTCTTTCTTCAAATTACAGCACAAGTGACGGTGCGCTGTATACACGAGCTTTCAGTTCACTGTTCAGCATATACAGACTCTTCGGATCGGAACCGAACATTTCCATCTTCGTAATCAGCTCATTTGCATTTGTCTCTTCTTCTCCCTGCTCTTTGATGAACCAGTCAAGGAACTGCATCGTACGGAAGTCTTTCACTTCGTATGCTGCTGCATAAATATTGTTGATCAAAGATGTCACATATTCTTCATGCTCTAATCCGGCTTTCAACGGTCCCATGTTGCAGGAAAATACTTTATCCGGCTTATCAATTGCTTCTAAAGTTACTTTCGCATTATTATTTTGTAAATACTGATAGAACAGCATTGCATGATCTCTTTCTTCCTGCGCCTGAATCTTATACCAGTTTGCAAATCCATCTAATCCCTTTGTCTCATAATAATTTGCAAAATCGAGATACAGATATGCTGAATAGAATTCTTTGTTTACCTGTGTGTTCAATAATTCTGCTACTTTTGCATTTAACATGTCAAATTCCTCCACTTTCCTTCATTTGTATTTATTGCTAATTTAAGAAGTTATCGATAATGACTGCCTCTGCCTCCTCCTCATTTAGTCCAAATGTACGAAGCTTGATCAGCTGTTCATTATTGATTCTTCCAATGGCTGCTTCATGCACGATCTGAGCATCTACATGGTGAGCATCAATCTCCGGGATTGAGCATACGTTTGCCTGTTCCATGATGATAGAATCACACTGAATATGGGCATGACAACTTGTGTTGCCGATTGCCTTCGGATGAAAAATCTGCCGGGAACTTCCTTTTGCCACAGACCTTGAAATCACCTGTGCGGAACTTCCTTCTCCATTCAGGCAATTGCCATATTGGACTCCGCACTCTGCTCATCGTGCGTCATTAATTTCTCTGTTACATAAATTCTGCTGTTAGCGCCAATTTCTACTTCCGTCTCACGGACAGTAGAATCCACTCCTTTAATCTGTACGGTATCAAGATTAAAGACAGAGTTTTCTTTCATATAAATCTTTGTAACCGGATTCAAAATACGGCCGCCTGTTCCGCTTCCTTCTCCGTAATGTTTCTCTTCATAAGTGACATTGCAATTGCTGCCGATGTGAAATGCATGGATTCCGTCATGTCTTGTATCATTGCAGCCACTGTTATGGATCCCACAGCCGGCGATAATTGTAACATTTGCACCATCTTCTACATAAAAATCATTGTAAACAACATCTGTAATACCTGATTTAGATACTACAACCGGAATGTGCACAAATTCATTCTGAGCATCCTTACTGATAAAAATATCAATGCCTTCCCGATCCGTTTTCTTCTTGATTTTTATATGCTCACTGTCACCCTGGCAGACAGAATAACCGTTCTCCCGCAGATTAAATGCACCTTTCTGTTCAAATCCCGCCGGGTCAATCTGTGCCAGCACTTCGCTTGTGATCTGATTCAACTCTGCCATTAGAACTCACCTCCTGTACGGATACATGCTTTTGACTGGATCGCATCAAATGCCAGTGTATCAAGCACTTCTTCCCTCGGTCCACAGATCTCTACCTGACCGTCCCGGATCACCATGATCCGGTCTGCCATCTGAATGATCCGCTCCTGATGCGAAATCAAAAGCAGACTTTCTTTCTTACTCTTATGGATCTTTTCAAATTCTTTGACAAGCATAGAAAAACTCCAGAGATCAATTCCTGCCTCCGGTTCATCAAAAATACAGATGTTATGTTTCTTCGCAAGCAGATGCAATCTCGATCCGCTTCATTTCACCGCCTGACAGTGTTGCGTCAATTTCCCTGTGAATATATTCCTGAGCACAAAGCCCTACATTGCTTAATAGTTCACAGCATCTCTTTCCGGCAAGTGGCTCTCCTGCCGCCAGATTCAGCAGCCGTTCTACCGTCATCCCCTTAAAACGCGGCGGCTGTTGAAATGCAAATCCAATTCCTGCATTCGCTCTCTGATCGATACTCATCTCAGACAGATCTTGTCCATCCAATAGAATCTTTCCTTTTGTCGCCGGATAAATTCCCATCAACAATTTAGCAATCGTAGATTTTCCTCCGCCATTCGGTCCGGTAATGACAAGCATCTCTCCGTCATTTACATGGAAATTTACATCTTTTAAGATGGACTGTGTTTTCCCCTCTTCCGTCACATCATATGATAAATGCTCTACCTTCAGCATAACAATTCTCATCTTCTTTCTCTTACTCATTTTTCACATAAGCTACACAAGCATATGGACTCTTGTATACACTATTTCTTATTATAAAACGAAAACGGCATTTTCTCAACTTGAAAATACCGTTTTCCTGCACTTTTCTTTGTATTTTTTTCCATACTGACCGGCGCTTCTTCCTAGTCAGTCACATTCACACGCTCGATTACCGGCTGTGTACCGTCTTTTACCGTTCCATTTTGATCCACTACAACTGCATTCTCACAAATATCATCTACAATATCCATACCTTCTGTCACAGTACCAAAGGCAGCATAATCCCCATCGAGAAACGTACTGTCCTCATGGACAATAAAAAACTGAGAACTTCCGCTGTCCGGGTCCTGCGCTCTCGCCATCGAAATTGTTCCCCGCTTATGAGAGATTGGATTTTCTACTCCATTAGACGCAAACTCTCCTTTGATCGTTTCGTCTGATCCTCCGGTTCCATTGCCTGCCGGATCTCCGCCCTGCATCATAAATCCCTCCATAATCCGATGAAACGTCAGCCCGTCATAAAAACCGCTCTTCGCCAGATTGACAAAATTTGTTACCGTAATCGGCGCGCTGTCTGCATCCAGTTCAACTTTAATCGTTCCATGGTCTTTTATGACAATCTCTGCATGGTGCTTTCCTGACAAAAGATCTTTTTCCTGAGTCTGTGACGCTTCTTTACTCCCGCCGCTTCCTTCTGATGCCGTTTCGGATGCTTTCTTTTCTCCACATCCGGCAAGAGATACTGCTCCCAACACTAACACTGCCATTGAAACTGCAGCGCTTTTTTTCATAAAGTTCTTTATCTTCATCTGTTTCATACGTCATATCCGCTCCTGTTCTTTTTTATTCTTGTGTATCCTTGCGGTACACGGTGCTATTATACACGTTTTGACCTGAAAAATCAAAATCTATTCAAAGAAATTAAAAATGCTTGTTGAAATTCCACTCTGTTTATGTTACGATTGCCTTAACCGAAAGAGTTTTGCCGACTGACGGATATGTGGAAAACCACAGGGGAAGCAGAACTTTGAAAAGCCGACCGTCTGGGCAGTATATGTGTTATTCGCATATGCTGCCTGTTTTATTTTCAATCTTTTGTCTGCATCTGCATATTTCTTTTTGCACTTCAGGCAGCTGAAACTATTGCAGGCGCAAGCGAATGCACGGCGGTGTTTCAACAGAAACTTATCTATGAAATTAGACGTAATGAAGGGAGATTCTGAGATGGGATACAAATCAGACATTGAAATCGCACAGGAATGTGTTATGGCACCAATTACAGAAATCGCTGCAAAAGCAGGCATTGAGGACAAGTACCTGGAACAGTACGGAAAATACAAAGCAAAGATCGACTACAACCTGTTAAAGGAAAGTGATCGTCCAAATGGTAAATTAATTCTTGTAACTGCAATCAATCCGACTCCTGCCGGAGAAGGAAAGACAACGACTACAATCGGACTTGCAGACGGACTTCAAAAACTTGGCAAGAATGTTATGGTCGCACTTCGCGAGCCTTCTCTTGGACCGGTCTTTGGCGTCAAAGGCGGTGCAGCGGGCGGCGGATATGCCAGGTAGTGCCAATGGAAGATATCAACCTCCATTTTACAGGTGATTTCCATGCGATCGGAGCTGCCAACAATCTTCTTGCTGCAATGATCGACAATCATATTTATCAGGGAAACGAGCTGAACATTGATCCACGCAAGATTACATGGAAACGCTGCGTTGATATGAATGACCGTCAGCTCCGCTATGTAGTAGACGGACTGGGCGGTAAGCCAAACGGAACTCCGCGTGAAGACGGTTACGATATCACAGTTGCTTCTGAGATTATGGCAGTTTTATGTCTCGCAAAAGATATCACAGATTTAAAAGAACGTTTATCACGCATCATTGTTGGTTACACATACGGAAAGATCGCAGATCAGAAGCCGGTTACAGCAGGCGATCTTCATGCCGAAGGTGCAATGGCTGCTCTTCTGAAAGATGCACTGAAACCAAACCTTGTTCAGACACTGGAACATGTGCCTGCTATCGTTCACGGCGGACCATTTGCTAATATTGCACATGGCTGTAACTCTGTCACAGCTACAAAAATGGCTATGAAGCTTGCCGATTACGCTATTACAGAAGCTGGATTCGGCGCTGACCTCGGAGCCGAGAAATTCCTCGACATCAAATGCCGTATGGCAGATTTAAAACCGGACGCAGTTGTCATCGTTGCTACTGTTCGCGCATTAAAATATAACGGCGGCGTTCCGAAAGCAGATTTGAACAGCGAGAACCTGGAAGCGCTTGAAAAAGGTCTTCCAAACCTGCTGAAGCATGTACACAATATTAAAGATGTCTTCCATCTTCCATGTGTTGTTGCAATCAATGCATTCCCAACAGATACCAAAGCAGAACTGGATCTTGTAGAAGCAAAATGCAAAGAACTCGGTGTTAATGTTGCACTTTCAGAAGTATGGGCAAAAGGCGGCGAAGGCGGCACACGGCTGGCAGAAGAAGTACTTCGTCTCACAGAAGAACCGAATGATTTTACATTTGCATATGAACTTGATGGCAGCATTGAAGATAAATTAAATCAGATCGTTCAGAAAATTTACGGCGGAAAACAGGTTGTCCTTACTGCTGCTGCAAAGAAACAGGCAAAAGAACTGGAAGGACTTGGTTTTGGCAACTGCCCGATCTGCGTTGCTAAGACACAGTACAGTTTGACAGACGATCAGACAAAGCTTGGCGCACCAACAGATTTTGAAGTTACTGTCAGAAACTTAAAGATTTCTGCCGGCGCCGGATTCATTGTCGCTCTGACTGGAGAGATTATGACAATGCCTGGACTTCCAAAAGTTCCGGCAGCTGAGCGCATCGATGTAGATGAAACCGGAAAAATTACCGGACTATTCTAAAAGATATTAAAAACTATGTAAAAAATTCCACATATCAAAAAACGGGCTGTCGGGAAATAGATAGTTCCAAACAGGGGCAGATTTGACTCACATGAGTCAATCTGCCCCTGAAACTTTTTCGTAAAAAGAGAAAAAGATGGCTAACGACAACCATCTTTCACTCCGTTCCATGTTATAATGGAACTATGATAACCAAAGATTATTATAACGATTTTTTTTGAATTAGGGCAACAAAAAAATTAACTTCAGTTTCTTCGAATTGTGTTTACCTGACGACGATCCAGTCTATACCCTGAAAAAAGTAATGGAGGATTTAGATTTTTCTGGCTTGTTAGCCAATTG
>NZ_QRVX01000084.1:0-6205 GCF_003458885.1 Coprococcus sp. AF21-14LB
TAGCAGTTGGATGTGGAAGCAAAGACAGTGACGGCGGTTCTAAGACAAAAGACGGCAAGACAAAATTAACAATGGCTCTTTGGGATGAAACACAGCAAAAGGTTATGCAGAAAATGATCGACAAATACGAGGAAGAAAATCCAAATGTAACAGTCGAGACACAGTTATCTACATGGTCTGAATACTGGACAAAATTAGAGGCTTCTGCTACAGGTAATGATGCTTGCGATATCATGTGGATGAATATTCTTCATGTAGAAGAATATGTTGAAGCCGGAATCCTGAAAGATCTTTCTAAAGTAGGAGAAAATCTTGATATGGAAACAAACTTCCCGGCAGCTCTTGCAGACGGTTACACAATCGATGGAAAGCTTTATGCAATTCCGAAAGATTTTGATACAAATGGTTTATTCTACAACAAAGAATTATTCGACAAAGCAGGACTTGCTTACCCGACAGATGATTGGACAATGGAAGATTTCTGGGCAGCTTGTGAAGCTTTAGACGCTGCTGATCTTGGCGAAGGCGTTTATCCTACAGCAGTAAACTACAACTCAGGACAGACAAACTTCAATGCAACTATTATCGCTAATGGCGGATATGTCTACAATGATGATTATACAGCTACAGGATATTCTGATCCTAAGACAGTAGAAGGTATCACAATCTGGTCTGATCTTGTAAAAGAAGGATATTCTCCAACACTTCAGCAGATGACAGATACAACACCGGACGCAATGTTCGAAGCTGGTAAAATTGCTATGTACATGTCTGGTAACTACATGATTGCAGAATATGAGCAGAATGAAAATATTGCCGGAAAATATGATGTTGTTTCCAGACCTTCTTTCAACGGTAAGAAAACAGATATCATCAACGGTCTTGGATACGCTGTATACGAAGGTACAAAGAACGAAGAAGAAGCTCTTAAATTTGTAGAATGGCTCGGCGGAAAAGAAGCTATGGATATTCAGGGATCTGCCGGAAGTGTTATCTCTGCAAGAAATGAATCTCAGGAATTATATCTTGAAACAAGACCAGAGTTAAATCTTCAGGTGTTCTTAGCAAACCTTGAAGAAACACATGTGTTACCACATTGCAAAGCTACTTCTGAAATCGGAACAGTAACAAGTGAATACATGCAGAAAGTATGGTCAGGTGAAATGACTATGGAAGACGCAGGTAAGAAGATTGACGAAGAGACAAAGCCTATTCTTGAAAAAATGAACAGCAAATAATTTCAGATAAAGCAGGTGTTTCTATGAGTAAAGAAAAAGAAAAAAAGGTCGTAGTTAAGCACAAAGCAAGTAAACGCGAGAAAAAAGACTGGTTTGCTGCTTATGTATTTATTGCACCGGTTACAATTGGTTTGGCAATTTTCTACATATGGCCATTTTTCCAGAACTTCTGGTTTAGTTTTAATGATGTAAACAAATTTAATATGGCAACCTTTGTCGGACTTGAGAACTACAAAAATCTGGCAAAAGAGCCTGAACTTGGCCGCGCATTATGGAATACAGTTAAGTACGCTTTAATTACAACGCCAATCGGATTATTCCTTTCTGTAGCAATAGCAGCACTTTTGAACGCAGATATCAAAGGAAAATCTTTCTACCGTACAATTTATTTCCTTCCTTCTGTAACAATGGCAGTAGCTGTAGCTTGGTATGGAAATGGATTTTTAATGGTGATTACGGTATTTTAAATGAAGTATTATCTATCTTTGGAATCCAGGGCAGAAGTTGGCTTTCAGATCCAAGTACGGCGCTTTATTGTGTTATGATTGTCGCAATCTGGGGCAGTGTTGGTTATAACGTAATCATTTTACTGGCGGGTATGCAGGGAATTTCAAAGAGCTACTATGAAGCTGCTTCCATTGATGGTGCAGGTCCTATTCAGAAGTTCTTTAAAATTACATTCCCGCTTGTAACACCAAGTATTTTCTTCTTGTTAGTAACAGGATTAATTGGTGCATTCCAGGTATTTGATAGTATTTATATGATGATTGGACCTGACAATCCGGCATATAAACCTTCTTACACAATGAACGTTCTCTTCTATCAGAATGCGTTTAGTTATGGCTACAAAGGATATGCCGCTGCGATCTCCATCTTTATGTTTGTCATCATTATGGCAATTACAGCAGTCCAGATGTGGGGTCAGAAAAAGTGGGTTAATTACGATTAAAATAAGGAGGAACA
The DNA here is from genome assembly GCF_003458885.1 of Coprococcus sp. AF21-14LB. NCBI lineage: Bacteria > Bacillati > Bacillota > Clostridia > Lachnospirales > Lachnospiraceae > Coprococcus > Coprococcus sp. AF21-14LB. The sequence goes on from NZ_QRVX01000084.1 coordinate 2,202, forward strand.
GAACGAATGAAATCAAGAAAAAACTGGTTAATTCATTTAATCTTAATTCTTGGTATCGGTATTACAGTATTCCCATTTCTTTGGATGGTACTTTCTTCCTTCAAGACAATCGGTGAATCCATGCAGATACCACCAACAATCTTCCCGGCACATTTCCAGTTAGATGCATACACGAAGATTTTTGAAACACTGGACTTTGGTACAGTATATACTAACACAATTATTACAACAATTATTACAACAGCTGTTCAAGTAGCATTCTGTACAATGGCAGGATATGCATTTGGACGCTTGGAATTCCCAGGAAAGAATATCATTTTCGTAGTAATTCTTTCCATCCTGATGGTGCCTGGACAGATCTTCCTCGTACCACAGTATTTAATCATCCAGAAACTTGGATTGATCAACACGATACCTGCGTTGTTCTTACCAAACTTATTCAGTGCATTCGGTACCTTCCTGCTAAGACAGTTCTTTATGTCTCTGCCGAAGGAACTTGAAGAAGCTGCGCTGTTAGATGGATGTAATCGTTTCCAGATTTTTGGAAAAATCATGTTGCCACTTGTAAAAGCTGGTATCGTATCACTTGTCATCTTCACTGCAAAATTTGCATGGAATGACTTTATGTGGCCATTGATTGTTAATACGGATCCAAGCAAAATGACATTGGCACCAGCATTATCACTTTTAAAGGGGCAATACGCCACAAACTTCCCAGGTCAGATGGCCGGTGCAGTTATGGCAGTTATCCCAATGGTTGTACTGTTCTTTATTTTCCAGAAACAGTTCATCGAGGGAGTTGCTCAATCCGGTATTAAAGGATAATTTTATAACAAAAGCTGCTTTAATAAATGCCAAAAACCGCTATTCTATGAGATAACAAACTCATAGAACAGCGGTTTATTTTTTTGTTACTAATGATTTTGATACTGCAAATGTATAAGTTTACAGCGTTCTTTAAAACATTTACTAACCTTTGATACCTGACTGTGCCACACCTTCAATAAACTGCTTCTGGAAGATGAAGAACAAGATGATGATTGGAAGTACGGCCATTACCGCTCCTGCCATCTGCATTGGATATCTTGTTCCGTACTGTCCCTGCAATGTAGAAAGAGCAGGAGCCAGAGTCATTTTTGTCGGTGATGTATTTACAATCATCGGCCACATAAAGTCATTCCATGCAAACTTCGCTGTGAAGATTACAAGAGAAACAATTCCCGGTTTTACTAACGGGAGCATAATCTTTCCAAAAATCTGGAAACGATTACATCCATCCAGAATTGCGGCTTCTTCCAGCTCTTTTGGAAGTGACATGAAGAACTGTCTCATTAAGAAAGTACCAAATGCACTGAATAAGTTTGGAATAAATACCGCCGGAATTGTGTCAAGCAATCCCATTTTCATAATAATTAAGTACTGTGGAATCAGGAAAATCTGTCCAGGTACCATCAATACTGATAATACAATCAGGAAAATTGTGTTTTTGAACGGGAAGTCAATACGTCCGAATCCATATGCTGCCATCGTACAGAATGCAACCTGTACAAGCACCGTTACTACTGCTGAAATAATTGTGTTGATGTATACCTGAGCAAACGGAATGGATGTGAAAATTGTCTTGTATGCGTCCAATTGAAATTGTTTCGGGAAAATCGTTGGTGGAATTGCCATTGATTCTCCAAGTGTTTTAAATGATGTAAATACCATCCAGAGGAACGGAGTGATTGTGATCGTAACGCCGGCCAACAAGATAATATGTACAATCAGATGTCTGATATTTTTTGACTTTTGCATAATCAAATCCTCCTTCCTTTAGTCGTAATTAACCCATTTCTTCTGTCCCCACATCTGAATTGCGGTTACAATCATGATTAACAAGAATACAAAGATGGAAATTGCAGCAGCATATCCTTTCTGTCCGTACTCGAAACCATTTCGATAGAACATAGCGATTAATGTCTGTGTGCTTTCAAATGCCATACTTGTTTTTCCTACCATCATGTAGATTGTATCGAATACCTGGAATCCACTGATGATAGAAGTAATCATAACGAAGAAAATTGTTGGTGATAACATTGGTATTGTTACATGGAAAAACTGAGCTTTCGGGCCAGCTCCATCGATGGCAGCCGCTTCATAAAGTGATTTGGAAATTCCCTGCATTCCTGCAAGAAGAATGATCATATTATAGCCGACGCTACACCAGATACCTACAAGCATAATGCAGTAGAATGCTGTTTTTGGATCTGACAGCCAGTTCTGTCCTTTTCCGCCAAATACTTTAATTACCGCGTTTAAAATACCATATTCACCATTGTAAATCCATTTCCAGATCAAAGCTACTGCAACAGACATTGTTACAGATGGCAGGAAATAAATCGTACGGTAAATAGATTTTCCGCGAATCTGAGTATTCAGTAATGCTGCCAGCAGGATTGATAAAAACAATCCTACCGGAACAGTAATCAGAACATATTTCAATGTGTTCCAAAGTGTGTGATATAATTCTTTATCTACAATCAGGTTCTTGTAATTTTCAATACCACAGAATGTAGCCATATTAAATTTATTTACATCGTTAAAACTAAACCAGAAGTTCTGGATAAATGGGAAGATGTAAAATACAAGCAAACCAATTACTACCGGAGCAATAAAGAGATACCCTGCTACCCAGTCTTTCTTTTCACGGTTAGTTGCTTTCTTTTTCGGCACCTGCACCTGTTGTTTTTTCTCTCTTGCCATATAGTCACCTACTTTATAACGCTAGCAGAATTATTTGCTGATCAACGCATCTGCCTCTTCTTTCAGAGTCTTACATACTTCTTCTAATGTTTTAGAACCATCATAAGCATGTTTTAACTGCTCTGCTTCTAAGTCATATAATTCAGCAGCTTTTTCACATACCGGAAGTGCAACTGCATCGTTAACATGGTTTGTGTAAGCAGCAATATTTAATTCCGGATAAGAATCTGCGAAGCAGTGCTGAGCATCGTTTCTTGCCGGGAATACTGTTGCATTCTGTCCCTGGATTTCCATAGCTTCAGAGCTTCCCATCCATACAGCAAATTTCTTAGCTTCTTCTAAGTTTTTAGAGTTTGCATATACGGAGTAAGAAAGACCGTTGATACAGTTAGGCTCTTTGCCGTTGAAAACCGGTACTTCTACACAGTCGATTTTTCCTACGATTGCATCGTTCTGAAGATACTCAGCAACCATATAGGAACCAGCAAGGTTCATTGCAAGGTGACCGGACTGGAATCTTGCATCAGCAGATGTATCGTTGATATCATTGAGGCTTGGAGCATATCCTTTTTCAATCATATCGATCCAGCACTGAATACCTTCCTGTGTTTCCGGAAGATCATAACCTGTTTCTGTTGCATCTTCATTTAAAATGTATCCGCCATTTGCGTATACTGTCTGATAGTACCATGTCTGGAAGTCAACCGGACAAGCAAATGGATATACACCTTCGCCCAATCCTTTGTCCATTAATTCCTGACAGCATGCTAACAGATCCTCATATGTCCAGTCATCTGTCGGATATGCAACGCCTGCGTTGTCAAAGATTTCTTTGTTGTAGAATAATGCGTTTGTGTCGAAGTCTTTCGGAATACCGTACATTTTTCCATCGCGAGTATAAGCATCGATCAGAGCTGCCGGGAAGTTTCCTTCTAATTCCAGACCGCCATCTTTGATAGCATCATCAAGATCTGCAAGAACTCCTGCGTCTTTATAGCTGTCCAGATGAAGTACGTTCATCCACATTACATCCGGTGCTGTTCCACCAGCTGCAGCAGCTTCGAATTTTGTCCAGTATTCTTTGTAAGAAGAAGACTGTAATTCAATCTCAACATTTGGATTCTGTTTTTCGTATTCATCGATCATAGCCTGCATGTTAGCCATCTGTGTTTCAGACCACATACCAAATGTTAATTTTGTCTTGCCGTCTTTTGTCTTAGAACCACCGTCACTGTCTTTGCTTCCACATCCAACTGCTG
>NZ_QRVX01000085.1:0-6058 GCF_003458885.1 Coprococcus sp. AF21-14LB
GAAAACAATCTTCATTGGGTGTTGGATGTTCATTTTCGAGAGGATGCATGTAAAATCAAAGCAGAAAAAGCGATGCAAAATCTGTCACTGATCCGAAAGATCTGTTATAATCTTATGAAATTGGATAAACGATTTGACAAGAAGAAAAAAATGACCTATAAAAAGATGAGTATGTTATATACATATCATTTAGAATATGTGCAGGAATTGATTTTTGAGAAAATTGTAGAAAATATTTAAAAATATCCATCTAGGGAAATAGTTCTCTAAATGGATATTTTATGCGGTTGCCCTGCTTTTCGTGAGAATTTGGTTGAACTGAATGACGTATAGTGTTAGAATGTAGAGTAGTCTTAACATTAGATAGAAATGAAGGAGAAGACATATGGGTTTCATTGAGAAAATTTTCGGTACGCACAGTGAACATGAGCTGAAGCGGATTTATCCGATTGTAGATTATATTGAATCACTGGACAGCGACATGCAGCAGCTGTCCGATGAGGAATTAAGAGGAAAAACAAAGGAATTTAAAGAAAGACTGGCAGAAGGAGCAACACTGGATGACATTCTTCCGGAAGCATTTGCGGTTGTCAGAGAAGCAGCGGTCAGAACGATCGGACTGAAGCACTTCCGGGTACAGCTGATCGGCGGTGTAATCCTGCATCAGGGACGTATTGCAGAGATGCGTACCGGTGAAGGTAAGACATTGGTTTCCACATTGCCGGCATATCTGAATGCCCTTGAAGGGAAAGGGGTACATATCGTTACTGTCAATGACTATCTGGCAAAGCGTGACGCAGAGTGGATGGGACAGATTCATCGTTTTCTTGGCTTGACAGTTGGTGTCGTCCTGAATTCCATGAACAATGATGAGCGCCGCGAGGCATATAACTGTGACATTACATATATTACGAATAATGAACTGGGATTTGATTATCTGAGAGATAATATGGTCGTTTATAAAGAGCAGCTTGTACAAAGAGGGCTTCATTATGCAATCATCGATGAGGTTGACTCTGTTTTGATCGATGAGGCGAGAACACCGCTCATTATTTCCGGACAGAGCAATAAGTCTACAAAGCTCTATGATGCGTGCGATATTCTGGCAAGACAGTTAGAACGAGGAGAAGCCAGCGGAGAATTTACAAAGATGAATGCCATCATGGGAGAGGATATCGAAGAGACAGGCGATTTCATCGTAAATGAGAAAGATAAGAATGTCAATCTGACAGAAGAAGGTGTTAAGAAGGTTGAGAAGTTCTTCCATATTGATAACCTTGCGGATGCAGAGAACCTGGAGATCCAGCACAATGTGATTTTGGCATTGCGGGCGCATAATCTGATGCATAAGGATCAGGATTATGTTGTAACTCCGGAAGGAGAAGTTGTAATTGTTGATGAATTTACAGGTCGTATCATGCCGGGACGCCGCTATTCAGACGGACTGCATCAGGCGATTGAGGCGAAAGAGCATGTAGCTGTCAGAAGAGAAAGCAAGACGCTTGCAACGATTACATTCCAGAACCTGTTTAATAAATTCCAGAAAAAGTCCGGTATGACAGGTACTGCTCTGACAGAGGAGAAAGAGTTCCGCGATATTTACGGTATGGATGTTATTGAGATTCCTACGAATCTTCCGGTTCAGAGAAAAGATTTAGATGATGTTGTTTATAAGACAAAACGCGAGAAATACGAAGCAGTCGTTGATGAGGTGGTACGGGCACATCAGACAGGACAGCCGGTGCTTGTCGGTACTATTACGATTGAAGTTTCTGAACTTTTGAGCAAGATGCTGAAAAAGCGCGGAATTAAACATAATGTATTGAATGCAAAATTCCATGAACTTGAGGCGGAGATCGTTGCTGAGGCAGGACGCCACGGCGCTGTTACGATTGCGACGAATATGGCAGGACGTGGTACAGATATTAAGCTGGATGATGAATCAAAGGCAGCCGGAGGCCTGAAGATTATCGGTACAGAACGTCATGAATCCAGACGAATTGATAATCAGCTGCGCGGACGTGCCGGACGTCAGGGAGATCCGGGAGAGTCACGGTTCTATATTTCTCTGGAAGATGATCTGATGCGTCTTTTCGGCTCTGAGAAGTTAATGGATATCTTTAATAAACTCGGTGTCGAAGACGGTGAGCAGTTAGAGCATAAGATGCTTTCAAGCGGAATCGAGAAGGCACAGAAGAAGATCGAGAACAATAACTTTGGAATTCGTAAGAACCTTCTTGAGTATGACCAGGTTATGAATGAACAGAGAGAACTGATTTACGAAGAGCGCCGTAAAGTGTTAGACGGGGAGAATATGCGAGATTCTATCTTCCATATGATTACAGATTTCGTAGAATCCACAGTAGATGCGAATATTTCTTCGGACATGGATTATGAAGACTGGGATCTGACAGCTCTGAATGTAGACCTTCTGGCAGTGGTACCGATGAAACCGGTAACAGCAGAAGATGTGAAAGGAATGCAGCAGAAAGAATTAAAGCATCTTGTAAAAGAGCGTGCAGTAAAAGCTTACGAGGCAAAAGAAGCAGAATTCCCGGAAGCAGAGCATTTGAGAGAGTTAGAGCGCGTTGTTCTTCTGAAAGTAATTGATGCAAGATGGATGGATCACATTGATGATATGGATCAGCTGCGTCAGGGAATCGGTCTTCAGGCCTATGGACAGAGAGATCCGCTTGTAGAATACAAGATGGTTGGTTATGAGATGTTTGGCGACATGACCAATACGATTACAAAAGATACTGTGCGAACTCTGATGAATGTACGGATTGAACAGAAAGCAGAGCGCCAGCAGGCAGCGAAAGTAACAGGAACAAACAAAGATGATACTGCTTTACATGAACCAAAGAAACGTGCGGAAAAGAAAGTATATCCGAACGATCCGTGTCCATGCGGAAGTGGTAAAAAATACAAACAGTGCTGCGGACGAAATAAATAGAACAGCAGGAAGAGGTGTGGCAGGATTTCTGACACACCTTTGCCACTTATAGAAGACTGCATATGCAGCAATGAGAAATGCGGCTATCAGTGAAAAGGAGGATGCAGATGATAGAACTGGATGAATTAAAAAGTATGATCAGCGCTTATGAAGAACCGCTTGAAGAACTCAGGGGGTCTCTTTGACATTGCGGGAAAGAAACGAAGACTGGAAGAGCTGGAGAAGAAAATGGAATCTCCGGATTTCTGGGAAAATCCTGAAGAGTCTCAAGAGGTAACAAAAGAAGTGAAAGCGCTTAGAGATACGCTGGAAGCGATGGAAGGACTTTCCGGACATTTTGAAGATGTGATACTTCTGATCGAAATGGCAGATGAAGAAAATGACAGGAGCATGTTGAAGGAGATTGAACGGGAGATCAGTTCTTTTGAAGAGAAATACGAAGCGCTGCGCATTGAAACGCTTCTCTCAGGAGAATATGATAAGAATTCTGCCATTGTGACACTTCATGCAGGCGCAGGAGGAACGGAGTCCTGTGACTGGGCGAATATGCTTTACAGAATGTATACAAGATGGTCCGAACAGAAAGGATTTTCCATTACCGTACTGGACTATCAGGCAGGCGATATTACCGGAATCAAAGCGATTACCTTTGAGGTAAATGGGGCGAATGCGTATGGTTATCTGAAATCTGAAAAAGGTGTACATCGCCTTGTACGGATTTCACCGTTTAATTCAGCGGGAAAACGTCAGACCTCTTTTGCATCCTGCGATGTTGTGCCGGATATTGAAGAGGAAATTGACGTAGAGATTAACGAGGATGACTTGAAGATTGATACTTATCGGGCCAGCGGCGCCGGTGGACAGCATGTTAATAAAACTTCCTCTGCCATTAGGATTACGCATCTGCCAACGGGGATTGTGGTACAATGTCAGAATGAACGCTCGCAGTTCAGCAACAAAGAAAAGGCAATGCAGATGCTGAAAGCGAAGCTGTATCTGATCAAACAGCAGGAACAGGCAGATAAGGTATCAGGTATCCGTGGAGAAGTAAAAGAGATTGGATTTGGCAATCAGATCCGTTCGTATATTATGCAGCCATATACATTAGTAAAAGATCATCGGACAAATGTAGAGAACGGTAACGTAACGGCTGTCCTTGACGGGGCTTTAGATACATTTATGAACGCATATCTGAAACAGTTAAGTCTCGGATAAAGAATGGGGGAAGGAACTATGGATAAAGCAAGATATTATGTAGTAACGAAGCGGGCGCTTCCGGAAGTGCTTTTGAAAGTTGTACAGGTAAAACGTCTTCTGATGACAGAAAAGAAGATGACGATCCAGGAAGCGGCAGATCAGGTTGGAATCAGTCGGAGTTCCTTTTATAAATACAAAGATGATATTTTTCCATTCCATGAAACTGAAAAAGGGCAAACAATCACGATTGTGATTCAGATGGATGATCGTCCGGGTGTACTGACGGAGCTGTTGGCGATGATAGCAGAATATGAAGCGAATATTTTGACGATTCATCAGAGCATTCCGCTGAATGGAGTGGCAACAGTAACATTAAGTCTTGAAGTCCTTTCTTCTACCGGAAATATGGAGGATATGATTGAGGCATTAGAGGGAAGAGAAGGAGTGCATTATCTGAAAATAGCAGGCAGAGAATAGCGCTATTGCAGAGTTTGTATAAGAAAATTCGCGGGTATTTTCAGAGAATCCGTATCATATTGGAGGAAAATATGCTGATAGTAAAAAAATTTGGAGGTTCATCTGTTGCTGACAAAGAGCGGATCTATCGTGTGGCGCGCAGATGCATTGAAGATTATAAAAAAGGTCATCAAGTAGTGGTGGTTCTTTCTGCAATGGGAGATACAACTGACGAATTGCTGGAAAAAGCGAAAGAGATTAATCCGAACGCGTCAAAGAGAGAATTGGATATGTTATTGACAACAGGGGAGCAGGTATCTGTTTCTTTAATGGCAATGGCAATCAATGCACTTGGAATTCCGGCGGTGTCATTAAATGCATTTCAAGTAATGATGTATTCCACATCTACCTACGGAAATGCCAGATTTAAAAAAGTGGATACAGAGAGAATCTACCATGAATTAGAATCCGGTAAGATCGTTATTGTGACAGGATTTCAGGCAGTGAACAAATATGATGATTATGCAACGCTTGGACGTGGCGGTTCTGATACAACAGCAGTGGCGCTTGCGTCAGTACTTCATGCGGATCAGTGTGAGATTTACACAGATGTGGACGGTGTATACACAGCAGATCCAAGAGTTGTTAAAAATGCAAGAAAACTGGAAGCAGTTACATATGACGAAATGTTGGAGTTAGCAGCTCACGGTGCAAAGGTACTGCATAATCGTTCCGTAGAAATGGCAAAGAAATACGGAGTGCAGTTAGTTGTGCGTTCCAGCTTGAATGAAAATGAAGGAACGATTGTAAAGGAGACGGTAAAAATGGAAAGAATGTTAGTTACAGGCGTAGCGGGAGAGAAAGACATTGTAAGGATTTCCGTGATTGGAATTGATGATAAACCGGGTGTTGCATTTAAGATTTTCAATACACTTGCAAAAAATAAAATTAATATCGATATTATTTTGCAGTCGATCGGACGCGAAGGAACAAAGGATATCTCCTTTACTGTAGCAGAGAGTGACTTGGAAGCCGCGCTGAATGTGTTGGAAGAACATAAAGAGGCGTTGACGATCAAAGAAGTAAAGTACAAAAAAGATGTGGCAAAAGTATCTGTTGTAGGAGATGGTATGATGTCTAACCCTGGCGTGGCAGCGCAGATGTTCGAGGCTCTTTATAATAGCAGGATTAACATCAATATGATATCTACTTCAGAGATCCGCATTACGGTATTGATTGCAGAAAGCGATTTGGATAAAGCGCTGAATGCAGTACATGAAGAGTTTGGACTTGGAACATATTAAGAAAATTTGAAAAGATGATATTAAGTATTAGGCAGGACTTTTTCTCCAAAAGAAGAGTTCTAGCCTTTCTTACAATATAACTGGAAATAAAAAGACTTATAAAAATATTAGTATATTATATATTGATTATAGAATAATGTTAAAG
>NZ_QRVX01000086.1:0-6053 GCF_003458885.1 Coprococcus sp. AF21-14LB
TCTGCGGCATTTTTTCTATTATAGCAGAGTACCTGATAAATTAAAATAATTGTAAGATATATGCCGCAGTGGCGGAACTGGCAGACGCACAGGACTTAAAATCCTGCGAAACTTATACTTTCGTACCGGTTCGATTCCGGTCTGCGGCATTTATTATTAAAAGTATCGTCGAAAGAGGATACTTTTTTTGTTCTTTTACAAAAGACTTGCGCTATTCATGGATTCTTCCGGGAACCACTTATAGCGCTTTTTTCTTGCAAGGAATCGTAATCATTGTGATATAATCTTGGCGATTTCGTAAAGACATCTCGTTTAATCCTTCTTCATAGGCATATCCATATAATTCTAACTCATTTTCTGCTGCAAAATTGCAGATTTTATCGTAGACAGTGTGAAGACGATCCCAACTGCCAATGCAGTAGGTTCGCAAATACGTGCCTGGCAGTCTCAGAACATCGTAGATTCTATATCTGTTCGTCCATAGGCGAAGAAGCAGTCATATTTGTGATATTGTCTGTGTAAAATCTGTTCTGCCGAAATGCGGCTTCCAAAATTATCATACAATCCAAAAATAGACTTTAAACGAAGAGAAAACTCACTGGCGACAATGAAATCATCATCATCATATGCTCCGGTAATAGGACTGCTGAGCAAAATACGTTGTTCAGGGAGTGAAATTACATTTATTTCATCTTCTTTTGCAGTAAGACTCAATGACAACTTGTTTGATTTTTCTTCTAAAAATGTTTTTATATTTAAAAGTTCCCGGATCGATCTATCAATGAAATCTTTTTTCTCAGCGATTAGTTCGGCAAAAGAGCTTCCGGAAGGACTTTGTTGGTAGTGTATAATTTCCTCTATAGACAATCCAATCTTTCGAAGTGTCATAATCAGCTCTAATTGTACCGTCTGGAAACAGGTATAGTATCGATATCCATTTTCTGCTTTTACTTCCGGAGAAAATAATCCAATCTCGTCATAATAATGTAATGTACGTTTGTTAATCCCATTAAGTTTTGCAAACTGACCTGTTGTATATAAAAATTTTTTATTTTTCATTTTAATCACCCTTGACTTTACAGTTACTGTACACTTTATAATATCACAAGACAAAGGAGACTACAAGAAGATAGGAGTAGAGAGATGGAGTTTTTGAATGTAAATCAGAAGTCATGGAAAGAAGTTAGAGAAATCTATTTGGAAGCATTTCCAAAAGCAGAGAGAAAACCTTTTTTTACAATCCGTCATTCGGTGAAAAAAGGGAAAGCGCAGATATTAACAGCGATAGAAGACGGAATTTTGCTGGGATTTGTTATGGTAATTCCATACGAAAAACTGGTCATGGTAGATTATCTTGCTGTTTCAGGACGGATTCGAAGCCGGGGAACCGGAAGTAAAATTATGCAGGAAGTATGCAGACGCTTTTCAGGAAAGAAGATTGTTCTTTTGATAGAACAGTTGGATGATCATGCTGCAAATAAAGAACAGAGAATAGCCAGGAGAAAATTCTATCTCAAAAATGGTTTTACTTCTTCAAAGCTTTACATTACAGGGCATAGTGGAAATATGGAGATTATGAATTACGGTGGAATGGTTTCGCGAGAAGAATATATGAAACTTCAGAAATATGCACTAGGGAGCTTCATGTTTCAATTGTCGGGAATTAAATTGGCAGTTTAAGAAAGGAAGAGTATATGAAAACAATATTTTCAAAAGTCAAATTAAAAGGGCGGCAGATTTTACTATTGTCTATTTTGATTTTATTTGCAGCAATTGCAGAAATGATGCTGCCGTCTTTACTTGCACAAATGATTAACAGTGGAGTAACAGACAATTCTCAGAATATGATTTTGGTACTTGCGGTTATTATGGCGGGAGTTACTGCACTTGCAGGAGTTGTGAATTTTTTATCTGTAAAAATTGCATCCCGCATTTCAACAGATTTTTCAGCGAATCTCCGCGAACAGGTATTTGAAAAAGTTCAGAGTTTTTCAGCGGCAGAATTGGATCATTTCGGAACTGCAAGTCTTGTTACAAGAAGTACGTCAGATATCACGAATGTTCAGAATTTCCTTACGATGCTTTTGCGGATTGGAATTCTTGCGCCGATGATGGCGATTGCCGGACTTGTCTTTTCAGCTGCGACTGGGGGAAAAGTCAGTTCTGTACTTAGTGTTGCAATTCCGGTATTATTGATCGGATGCGGCATTATCATTTTATTTGCATCACGGTATTCGATCAAATTGCGACAGAAGCTTGATAGAATTAATCAATTGTTTTTGGAGTCATTGGAAGGTGTCAGAGTTATCAGGGCATTCAATAAGCAAAAAACGGAAAGCTATCGATTTGGAGAAGCAAATAAGGATTATGCTGCTACTGCAATGCTGTCAGGAAGAATTACAAGTCTTCTGTTACCGGTGATTAATGTGATTTTCGGGGTGACAACAGCAGCGGTATTAGGTTTGGGAGCACATTATGTTGAGACAGGAGCTATGGAAGTTGGTTCTTTAGTGGCAAACAGTCAATATATCAGCATGGTACTTATGTCAGCAATGATGCTGGCGCTTGTTATTATGATGTTTCCTACGGCATATGCCTGTTCTAAGCGTATTGGAGAGGTGCTGGAAACAGAAACAAGTATCAAGGATGGTTCATTTTCTATGAAAGACCGTCCGCTTCGCTCCACGGTAGAATTTCGCCATGTGACATTTGCCTATCCGGGAGCTGAGGAACCAATTTTAAAAGACATTAGCTTTGAAGCACATCCAGGAGAGATTACGGCAATTATAGGAGGAACAGGAAGAGGAAAATCGAGTATTTTGAAATTGATTCCACGGCTGTATGATCCCCTATTTGGAGAAGTTCTTATTGACGGTGTGAATGTAAAAGAATACGCAGTAGATGAACTTCGTTCTTTGATTGGTTATGTTCCTCAAAAGAATGTTTTATTTTCAGGGGATATTGCTTCTAACCTGAACTTTGGCAAAAATCATGGAACAGAGCAGGAATGGATGACAGCAGCAAAAATTGCATGTGCAGAGGAATTTATTTTGAAAAAAGAAAACGGATATCATGAGGCAATTGCTCAGGGCGGAACAAATCTTTCCGGTGGACAGAGGCAGAGAATGGCGATTGCAAGAGCTGTTATGAAGGAACCGGAAATCTACGTTTTTGATGATAGCTTTTCTGCATTGGATATGAAAACAGATCAAGTGCTTCGGAAAAATTTGAAAGCAGCGATGGGAAATGCAACAGTGATTATGGTTGCACAGAGAGTTAGCACGATTCTTGATGCAGACCGTATTTTAGTCGTTGATGATGGGATGATTGTTGGTCAGGGAACGCACAGAGAACTTTTAAATACATGTCCGCTTTATCGGGAGATTGCGGAAGTCCAACTGGGAAAGGAGGCAGTTTCATATGAAAAAGCATACATTTAAGAGATTGTTTGGGTATTTAAAATCCTATCGGCTTAGGCTGTTCTTTGTTTTGTTGTTTGCTTCCGTCAGTACAATTTTCACTGTAATGGCGCCGTTTGTGATCGGAAAAGTGACAACAACTTTATTTGAAAGTATTCGAGATGGTATATTTTACTGGGAAACAATCCTTTGGCTTCTTGCTGTGCTGGTAGGACTATATCTCATTTCGCAATTTTTTGCATTTTTACAGGGATTTCACATGGCTAAGATTACAGCAAATGTTATGAGAGAGATTCGTAGTGATATCGACAGTAAAATGCACAGATTGAAATTAAATTATTATGATATACATACACATGGTGATATCCTTAGTGTGATTACAAATGATGTAGATACGATTAATAATACTGTAAGTCAAAATCTTACATCAATTGTAACACAGATTATTACTGCGATAGGCATTTTACTTATGATGCTGACGATTAGTCCAAAACTGACGCTCATTCCCATTATTATGGTTCCGCTATCTTTGTTAAGTGCAGCCGGGGTTATGAAATCCGGCGGAAAACATTATGAAAGACAGCAGGAATTACTGGGGGAATTAAATGGATATATAGAGGAAATGTATAATGGTCAGCAAGTAGTTCAGGCATTTAGTTATCAAGAAAGAGCAAAAGAACAGTTTCATGCTCTGAATGAAAATTTGAAAAACAGTTCCTATAAGGCAGAGACAATTGCGGGGGCAGTCAGTCCGATTACAACTTTTGTAAATGATATGGGATATGTAATCTGTGCTGCGATTGGATGTCTGCGTGCCATAGGCGGTTTTATTACCGTAGGAAATGTACAGGCGATGCTTGAATATACAAGACGGTTTGCAGAACCATTTTCTTCACTGGCAGGAATGGCGGGAAGCTTTGGAGCAGCAAAGGCTGCCGGAGACAGAATTTTTGCACTATTGGATGCAGAAGAAGAGCTGCCGGAAGCAGAGAATGGAATCATTCCGGAAGATCGTTCCGGCAGTGTGACATTTGAAAATGTTCAGTTCGGCTATACGCCTGATCGGATGTTGATGAATGGAGTGAATCTAACTGTGAAACCGGGACAAAAGGTAGCAATTGTAGGACCGACGGGGGCAGGAAAGACAACTCTGATCAATCTTTTGATGAGATTTTATGAGCTGAATGGTGGTGCGATTACAGTGGATGGCGTCAATATATGTGATATGCCAAGAGAAGAACTGAGAGACCGATTCGGTATGGTTTTACAAGATACATGGCTTTTTGAAGGAACAATTGCAGATAATCTTGGTTATGCAGAAGAACATATGGATAGAAGTAAAATTATCGCATCAGCGAAGTCAGCCTGTGCACATAGCTTTATAAAAACGCTCCCGGGTGGATACGATATGATGCTGTCAAAAGGAGCAGAAAATATTTCACAGGGAGAACGACAGCTTCTGACGATTGCAAGAGCAATTGCGTCAGATCCCGAAATTATGATTCTCGATGAAGCGACAAGTAATGTAGATACCCATACAGAAGTTCTGATTCAGCGAGCAATGGCAGAACTTATGAAAGGGCGCACCAGTTTTGTAATTGCACATCGGCTTTCGACAATTCGGGATGCGGATATGATTTTATACATGGAAGATGGAGATATTAAAGAAGTTGGAAATCATGATGAACTGATGGCAAAAGAGGGAAAATATGCAGCACTCTATAATAGTCAGTTTGCATAATTAGGAAATTCTATATTTGATTTTAAAGATTATTTTGCCCGCAGGACGAGAAGATGTTCTGCGGGCAAAACAATAGAAAAGAGCAAAAAAGTTTGACAGGGATTATTGATCGACAGTGTAGTGAAGCATTTGCAGCATTTTTTCTTTTAGTTTCTCATTATCCAGTTCGGGATGTTCACATTTCTGATGGAGTGCTTCCTTACAGAAACATACGCTGATGTCATTAATAATTTCTACATTTTCTTTTGTAACACGCGTCCGAGAGTCTCCAATCAAAGGGAGAAGAATCTTCAGACAGCGCTCAGAATAATTTTTTCCAAAGTACATTGCTTTAATATCGTCGCTGTATTTATTTTGTTCTTCAGGAAAGAGATCGTAATAAACATTCAGAAATATATGCAGATTGTCGCTGTGTTTTCCGAAGAAAAAGTTATGAAAAATACAGGAATGCTGAAATGCCGCATCAGCAAAATAACTCCAGATTGCATAAAAATTATCGTAGGCATCGGCATCTTTTAGACTCTGGGATTCAAGGGCGATGCTGTAATCCTGAAACTGTTTGATAGAAGCCAGCATAATCAGTTCATCCAGATCTTCGAAATATAAATAAATAGTTGAATTATGAAACCCGGCTTGAGTTGCAATTTTACGAATAGAGATATTTTTGAGCCCATCAGTTTCCAGAAGAGCCTGGGTTACTTTTACAAATTGGATAAGATTTTTTCTTTTTTGTTCGTCAGTTGTATAATTTATCATTTCTAAATACACCTCGTTATAAAAATCATCGACAGAATTAGTAAGGTATGTATGCAGCAAGAAGATTTGAAATTTTCTGTAATTTTTAGTATATATTGCATTGCACAACTATTCAAGTAAGGAATCCACATTTTTTG
>NZ_QRVX01000087.1:0-5252 GCF_003458885.1 Coprococcus sp. AF21-14LB
ATTTATTTTCTCTATAAATATATATGTTTTTTTCTATCGCTCTTTCCACCCATATCGAGTATAATAGACTTATCATAAAAAAGTGAGGTATCATATCATGAGAAAATTAGAAGCACCTACTTTTGAACTTAAATTATTAAGTTCCCTTGTGAAAGTATTTGCAGATGAAGAACCAAAATACCAGACAGAATGTCTTGTAATGACTTCTTTAAAGAACGAGACGATTTCTTTCCAGGCAGCTATTAAAAATGTCGGATTTATGAAACAAAATCTAACATTAAAGGTCATTTCCCCGATTGAAAACATGATTCATGCAAGAAGTGTTGAATACGTTCCGGTCGGACGCTCTGACTGCGGAATCCTTGATGACAATTATCTGAAGACAGGTTCCGGAATGTATCCGGATCTTCTCCGCGAATTAAAAGATAATACAGTTGTTGCATATCCAAACAAATGGCGCAGCGTCTGGTTCGATGTGATTGTTTCTGAAGATGCCGCTTCCGGAACATATCCGATCGAACTTCAGTTTATCAATAGCGAAAATGAAGTCGTATGCAGCGCTTCTACAAAAGTAACAATCATTGACGCCGTTCTTCCGGAACAGGATCTGATCCATACAGAATGGTTCCACGCTGACTGTCTTGCTGACTACTATCATGTAGATGCATTTTCTGAAGAACACTGGCAGATCATTGAGAACTTCCTTGCGGAATACGTTTCCCGCGGATGCAACATGCTCCTGACACCAATGTTCACACCGCCTCTTGATATCGCAGTTGGAGGAGAACGTACAACAGTTCAGCTTGTTCAGATCACAGTAGAGAACGGCGAATATCATTTCAACTTTGATCGTCTGAAACGCTGGGTTGACCTCGGCCAGAAATACGGCATCAAATATTTTGAAATGTCTCATCTGTTCTCACAGTGGGGCGCAAACTACGCACCAAGAATCGTTGCCACAGTAGACGGCAAAGAAGAAAATATCTTCGGATGGCATACACCTGCAGTCGGCGAATACACGAATTTCCTTCATGTATATCTCCCGGCATTAAAAGAGAAATTAGTAGAGTGGGGCATTGCAGATATTACATACTTCCATATTTCCGATGAACCTGGCGCACACTTTGAGACATTCAAAGCTGCCAAAGACTCTCTCGGAGATCTGCTTGAAGGCTATCATACATTTGATGCATTATCCACTTATGATTTCTATGAAAATGGACTTGTTGACCGTCCGATTCCTGGAAATAACGAAATCGAACCATTCATCGAACACAATGTACCTCACCTGTGGACTTACTACTGCGTTGGACAGTTCTATGAAGTAAGTAACCGCTTCATGTCCATGCCATCAGCAAGAAACCGTATCTACGGCGCACAGTTATTCAAATTTGATATCGAAGGAATCCTTCACTGGGGCTATAATTTCTACAACACACAGTTCTCCAAAGAACATATCAATCCGTACGAAATTACAGATGCAGGCTATGCATTCCCATCAGGAGACTCCTTCCTCGTATATCCGGGCGCTGACAGACATCCGGAAGAATCCATCCGTATGATGGTTCACGATGAAGCATTAAATGACGTAAGAGCATTCAAGCTTCTTGCATCTCTGACAAGCAAAGAACATGTCGTAGAATTAATGGAAGAAGATCTTGCCGATCCTCTGACATTTAAAGTATATCCAAAATCAGACATGTATCTCATCTCACTGAGAAATAAAGTCAATCGTGAGATTGCAAAATACAGCAAATAAATTCTTTTCAGAACTATAAAACCAGGCAGTCAGCACATATCAAATGTGCAGCCTGAAAACTGCCCTGACTGGTTATTACTATTCATCTTCTTTTTTCTCTTCCGGCGGAAGTACAAATCCTACTACATATGCAATACCAAGTACTGCTGCATAAAGGATAACGCTCTCAACCGGAATATAATTAAATATATCGTCTAAAAAGATTCCATCATTGCCATGAATAAATCGATAACAATAGTGCGCCATAAAAATATTCATTGCAAGAATAAGCAAATCTAAACTGGCAATAATAGCCGCTGCAATCCGATATTTTCCTTTATCATTTTTATTCATTCTCTATCTCCACTGTCCAGATTAGTCCGTTATCATTCCTTCTGAAATCAAATACCGTCTCTTCTGCTGTGCCATCCACAAGAACGGTTGCCTTAACTCTTTCTGATTTTTCTGTCTTCTCCACAACCTCTAATTCTCGCAGTTCAATGTTCTGATTCCTGCTCAAATAGTAATATAAAACGCCGTTGTTCCGAGATGATTCAAGACCTTTCTCATCATAATATTCTCCAATATAACCTTTCCACTTTTCAAATGCTTCTTCTGCTGCCTGATTCGCCGCTTCCTTCTGCTCTTCTGTCACTTCTTCCTCTGTAAGACCAATCGGATACGTCATCGTTTCCTCATTATATAATTCCTCATTTGGACAAACTGTCATAAGTTCAAGCGTTTTCTTGGCTCCCTCGCTGATTTCAAAATCTTCTGTCTCGGAATTCTCAGGCTCTTTCTTTGTGTCATCTGCCTCTTGTGTAGCTGAACCATTGCCGCCCTTCGGCGCTTCATTTTGCTTCTTTGAACCGCATCCACTAAATACAAAAGCAGTCATTATAATACATACTAAAAATAAACATTGAATTTTCTTTCTTTTCTTCATATTAAACACCTCTTTTCAGATAATTAGTGGTTATGTTCAGTATAGATAAGTTTATAAATTTATTCAATAGAATCTTTCTTACATTTACTTAACAATTATTACATTCAAAAAAAAGCATTTCGCATTGATCATCTACTGCAATTTCTTTTGAAAAGGATGAATACGTTTTCACATTTGAGAAACCAATGTCCTTCAAATATTGTTCCATTTCTCCAAACTTATAAAGATGTATCTGGAAGTCCATTTCTTCCCTCGCTAATAAGTTGCTGCTAATACAAAGTCTGCACTCGGATCGGCATTCTTACTCTTTTCCAAGTTTTTCATACTTTTGCAAAATGTATTATACCATTAATATATTTGCTTTCCATATTTTTTAATATCCTCTAATAAAAATTCATTATGAATACTTTCATAATCAAAAATATCTATTTTGCGAAGTGTATCTATTTCTTCCAGATCCTTCTCCAACTTCAACGTGTCTTTACATCCATACACAACGAAATCAATATCTATCAGAGTCATTTACTTATTTGTTTTTGTATAAATAAAGTTTTATCGCTCTTTATATTGAAATACTCCAACTCCCATTCCGATATCTTCCGGGTGTTCCATGAGCCAGCCTTTAAATGATCTCTGCAAACTCGTTGTCTCTGGATAAGATTGTCTATCTTCTAATATATCGCCAAAGATCCGTTCCTCTGCCTGACGGAAAGGATATACAATATCATACACTTCAAAACGATTTTGAAAATCAATGATATTACTTTCTTCTCCAAGGAAATATTTCAGTACCGGAGATAGCAGCCAGGATTCACAGACATATACATTTTCTCCTGTAAATCCTCGATCTTTAAAAAATACTTCTGCTTTTTCAAATGCTTCCTGGCATGCATCTTTTGATAACTTACCATCTTCGGGGATATGTACATTCAATACCTTCATCCCTTGTGGATAAATATTGTTATCTGTTTTGATTTCTTTTTCCAGTCCAATCGGTTCAAACTGAAGTCTTCCAAGCCGGAATAATTTCCCGCGAAGTGAGAGACTGATCCAACCGGCTTCCCGAAGTCCCGGACAGCCATTTTTCTTTTCATAAGCATTCGCCCAGATTGCAATGTCTCTCATATTTAACATATACACTTCTTCAGAAATGCCTTCCTCACAAAACCATTTCCATGCCTCTGACGCAAAATGAACATACAGATACAGTACCGTCTGTTCAAAATTCTCTGTTTCTTTTCCTTTTTCGAAAAATGCCTTCAAGTCTGTATCAAATAATTCTTTCCATTCCTGATATACTTTCTCCGGCATTTGAAAATTATTTACAAATTGTACTGCACATTCACTTAATCCAATCTTCTCCATTAATCTATCAATTTCCATGATAAGCCCTCTCTTCCCTAATTTATCTCATCATATAATTTTTCTATGGAATCTGTCAATTCCAAAACAATACAAAAAAAGAACCTCGAAACTGAGATTCTTTTCGTAAAGCCGATGATCGGACTCGAACCGATAACCTGCTGATTACAAATCAGCTGCTCTGCCAATTGAGCCACATCGGCATATCATAATAACTAATTATCATATTTAGATATTAAAAAAGAGGGCCAACTAAGACTCTCTTTTTTAATGAAGCATCGGGGATTCGAACCCCGGACAACTTGATTAAAAGTCAAGTGCTCTACCGACTGAGCTAATGCTCCATATGCCCAGAGCCGGAATCGAACCAGCGACACAAGGATTTTCAGTCCTTTGCTCTACCGACTGAGCTATCTGGGCGTAACTTATTAAAATAATAAGTTGAGTTGCGGGAGCAGGATTTGAACCTACGACCTTCGGGTTATGAGCCCGACGAGCTACCAGACTGCTCCATCCCGCGATAATTTTTAATGGATGGTGGTGGATTCGAACCACCGAAAGCGTTGCTAACAGATTTACAGTCTGCCCCCTTTGGCCACTCGGGAAACCATCCATAAAGCCGATGATCGGACTCGAACCGATAACCTGCTGATTACAAATCAGCTGCTCTGCCAATTGAGCCACATCGGCATGACTATGTTATAATAACACATCACACACAATTTTGCAAGTGTTTTTTTACACTTTCGTGTAAATGACTCCTACGGGAATCGAACCCGTGTTACCGCCGTGAAAGGGCGATGTCTTAACCGCTTGACCAAGGAGCCTCATCTTTCTGGGGCTTTCCGCCCTTAACTCCCCCTGTTGGACTCGAACCAACGACAACTCGGTTAACAGCCGAGTGCTCTACCGACTGAGCTAAGGAGGAATATTAGATGGTATGTTCGCTCAACTAAACTCGCTTACGCTCATTAAGGTTCGCGAACCACCTCGCACTAAGCTCATGCTTCCTTACCAGTCGCATTCACTAAGTTGCTTTCGGTGTACCTTCAAAACCACATACAAGAAATCTCATCCTTCGTTCACTTTCCTATCCTTTACCTCACTTGGTTATGCCCTCGACCGATTAGTAACAGTCAGCTACATGTGTTACCACACTTCCACCTCTGTCCTATCTACCTCGTCGTCTTCAAGGGGTCTTACAAC
>NZ_QRVX01000088.1:0-5029 GCF_003458885.1 Coprococcus sp. AF21-14LB
CCACCGTTTACAAGTGGTGGAAGTAGGGCATACTTGAAATGCCGAAAGGCATATGCTATAATGCCAGTAGGCAAGAAAGACGAAAGTGCTCATTGTGGCACGCAAAAAGCCCCGGAGGTCGCAACTCCGGGGCTTTTCTATTCCGTTGTGGCAAGGTGGCTTATTCCTTAGGCTGGCTACCGCTATTTATCTCCGTCCAGCCATTTGCAGATGTAGTAGGCGATTACACTTGCCAAGACAGAGAGTAAGAAAGACGAAAATATACTCATGGTGGCACACCCCCTTTCTGTACCTGTATAGGGGTGGTAGCGTCGCTCATTATACCATAGTGGCAGAAATGCCACAAGAAGCCATTTCCCCTTGTTTATTATCAAAGCCATAAGGAAAAGAGTGTCAAGGGCGGTCATAGACCGCAGCGTTTACCCTTGATACTCTTTTTTGTTGGCTATAATGCCGGAGGGGAAAACGGCTGTCCATCCGTTCCGTTACTTCCCCCTGTGCTTCATTGTCCGTTCCGGCGGAAGAAAGTAAAGGGTGGTCTGCGACCATTTTTTATCTGCTGTACTCGCTGATCGGCAAGCCGAAGCTCATACTGCAGATAAAAAACAAGCCCTTGACTTTCTTCCACCTACACTTCCAAAGTCGCCCAAGAGGAAGTAAGCTCCACTATATTCTTGGCAGAATATACGCACGAATATATCCGCTTGATATAGGGTGTCTATCATGCTATAATATGTGTAGCGGATATATTGCAAGTTCCCTAAAGTGTTACCACTTTAGAACTTGTGAGGGTGGCAAGCCCCCCTTCAATCCCCCTTTTTAGAGAGCCGAAAGGCTCATAATTTGACGGTGGTAGCACCGAAGAAAGAGAGGTCAAAGGCATGAAAAAAGAAATGGATAAAATTCAGTTTGAGTACAGATACGAGGTGCAGGAGCTGATGAAAGTAATTGATAAATATGTAAAACAGAACCCGGCAGAAAAGGAAAATAAGACGCTGGAGCGTTTCTTTGACTTACTTGATGTCATGGATATGGAGTGGTAAGGGCATGAACAAGACAAGACCAAAGCAGTTATCATTCCGAGTAAGTGAAGAAGAATACCAGCAGTTGCAGGAGAAGATTTCAGAGAGTGGAAAGAACCAGCAGGAGTATATCCTTTCCTGTGTGCTGGAGAAGCAGATCGTGAATACGGACGGTATCAAAGAACTTATCCCGGAACTGAAACGGATAGGGAACAACCTCAACCAAATAGCAAAGAGGTGTAATGAGGGGGGAATGTTGCCGAGTGAAGCGGAAGTGCGGAAGCATGGAGAGGAGCTGAACAAGTATGGCAGTCATTAAGGCGGTATCTTCAAAGGCGGGCATAGGGCACGCAATAGATTATGTGACGAAAAAAGAAAAGACAGAGGAGAAGCTTGTCAGCGGTCTGCATTGTGAGCCGGAGACGGTCAAGGAGGAAATGCAAGCCACAAAGGAGCTGTGGGGCAAGACGGACGGAAGAACCTATAAGCATTATGTGCAATCCTACCATGAGGACGAGGAAATAACCCCGGAGCAGGCTCACAAGAACGCTGTCGAGCTGGCAGAGCATACAAAGGCATGGAAAGGGCATGAAGTTCTGATAGCCACGCATATAGACAAGGGGCATATACACACGCACTTTATTGTCAATTCCGTAAATTATGAGAACGGTCATAAGCTCCAATGGAGTAAGCACGACCTTAAAGACTTAAAGGAACGGTGCAACGAGCAGAGCTGGGAACAGGGCTTGCATGTGCCGGAGAAAGGAAAGACATTTGCTGGAGAAGTCCGGGAAGAAACGGTGGCATGGAGCAAAGACACCTACCAGCTTTTGAAACAGGCAGAGCAGGGAAAGGTCAAAAGCTATGTGCAGGATATTGCCCTTGCGGTGCTGGATTGTAAGGAAACAGCGACCAGCCGGGAAACCTTTATCCGGCTGATGAATGAAAGAGGGTACGGGGTGGACTGGCAGGACAGCCACAAGTACATCACATATACCGACTTAGCCAGGGAACAGGCAGGAGAAAAGGCTTGTAAAATCAGGGATAACAAGCTGGAAAAATACTACAATATGGATTTTGGAAAGGAGAGTATGGAGCATGAGTTTGAGAGAAATGCACGAACAGCAGAAGCAGAGCAGTCCAAGAGAGCAGCTTCAAGAGTTAAACCGACAGAGCCGGACAGAGCTGGAAAACAGTCTGCTCAAAGAAGCGTTGGCGATGTCGAGCGAGAACTGCGAGGAATTGATGAAGCAGTCAAATCAAGAACAAGTGAGGGCAGAGCAGAACAGGCAGAGAGACGCAGAGCAGAACAGGAAGCTCATCAGCGAGCTGAAGCAGAGCGTAGAGCTGCTGAAGAACAGCAACGAATTGCTTCAAGACGCTATATCGGGCGAGATTGGGAGCCTGAAAGATGAGGTTAAGGAAAACACCGTCCAAGAGGTTAGAAAGGCGTTACAGGCGAATATAGAGGCTATACAGAGGGCTACAAAGCTTCTTGAGAAGCAGTCTGATACACTTACGAGCGTGATGAAGCAGAAGATCCGGGAGCTTGAGGAAAGTAAGAACAGTTTTTTTAGATATGAGGGCTTGAAGTTGTACCTGTTTTGGGGCGGTATGGTCTGCAATATTTTAGTGTTTCTTATGCTGTTGTATGGTATGATTAGTAAGTAAAAAGAAATCGATAAATTAGAATTTTAAAAAGGAGTGTGATGACCATGATTTTTGATTTTGAGCCTTGGCAATTAGATATTGATATTGACTTAACTAAACAATTATATAGAAGTTGTAAAGGAGACTTTGTATGGGTAGAAAAGAAATAACAACAAAAGAAGATTTAATGAAAGTAATAGAATTATTCGAAAATACTGGAATTACATACTGGTTGGATGGCGGATGGGGTGTAGATATTTTAGCTGGTAAACAAACAAGAATTCATAGAGATATAGATATAAATTTTGATGCTCAACATACGGAAAAATTGTTAAATGTGCTTTTGAATCTGGGCTATAAAATTGATACAGACTGGAAACCGGTTAGAATAGAGTTATATAGTGATGAACTTGGTTACTTAGACATTCACCCGTTCGTTTTAAATGAGGACGGAACTTCAAAACAAGCTGATTTAGAGGGTGGATGGTATGAGTTTGAAAAAGATTACTTTGGTAGTGTTTTTTTTGAAGGCAAAACAATTCCTTGTATATCTTTAAAAGGCCAAAAAGTTTTCCATTCAGGTTATGAATTAAGAGATAAAGATAAGCATGATATTTCAATTCTTGAAAGTTTATCAAAATAACATCGCTGTAATTTCTAAGATAAATTGCAGTTTGTCGGTACGAAGAAAAAGGTGCAAAAATGTATTGATAAGATTAGCGGTCAAGGCGAGAGGGAGTGAGGTGTAGATATTGACATCAAAAAGGCACTCCCTTATACTTGACGGAAAAAGGTAAAAAAAACTCATTGATAAGATTAGCGGTCAAGGCGAGAGGGAGTGAGGTGCAAAAGACTATGGCAAAATACACCAAAAGGAGAGATAAAAGAGGGTATGAGTGGAAGTCTGCTTATCGGGAGAAAGAAGCCCTTATGTTGGAGAGGGGATACCCGGAAGTAAGTCCTCATGATTTCTATCGGGAGTTGTTTCCGGCTGGCAGTCTCCAGCAAGAGCCGGAGGACGGAAAAGGTAATATTATAGCGACACAGATTAGACCGTCTGGCAAAGGAAGAACCCGGCAGTGGGTAATTGATGATAGTCTGAAAATGCTGGATAAGGTCATAGGAGATAGGTTTGGGCTGATACCGCCTATTAGTTTTTACGGAAAGTCACACACGAAAGAGAACGCTCATGAGCTGTTTGCGGTGGTGGTGGACGTGGATTATGTAGGCAAACAGCAGTTAAAGAACCTGTTGAAGCAGTTTGGGAATGGTGTGCAGCTTCGTCCGACTTATCTTGTCAGCTCCGGCAAGGGGGTACATCTTTACTATTTCTTGCAGGAGCCGGTTCAGTTGTATCGAAACCGGGAAGAAGTGCTTGCGGAGCTGAAAGAAGCCTTTATTCGGCGGCTATGGAATGATACCAGCTCTATCCGTCCGGACAGCCCGGATATAACCGGAATTTATCAAGGTTTCCGGTGTGTGGGGAGTCAGTCGAAGCTGGGTGTAGATTTCCCAGTAAAAGCCTATAAGCTGTCAGAGAACCGTTACACGCTGGAGGACATAAAAGCCAGCATACCGAGCTGTAAGGTAGACCTTGCTCCGTTGTACGAGAAGCCGAGAAGAAAAAGTACCGTTACGCTGGAAGAAGCAAAGGAGCTGTACCCGGAATGGTATGAGAAGCGGATCGTGCAGGGAGAGCCGAAGCAGAAAAGTAAGAAGCAGGGCGGTACGTGGGTATGTAACGAAGCTTTATATGAGTGGTGGAAACGGAAAATAACCGAGGAAGTGAAAGCCGGAGGGCGTTACTTTTCTATTATGGCGTTGTGCTCTTATGGCTTGAAGTGTGGCATATCCGAGCAGAAGATACGGAGAGACGCCTATGCGTTCCTGGACCATTTAGAGAGCCTTACCGAGGACGAGGACAACCATTTCAGCCGGGCAGATGTGAAAGACGCTCTCCGGGCATTGAAAGGGGACAGAAAAAGGCTGTCAACGATAGCAAGCCGGGAATGGATAGAGGACAACACAAAGGTTACGATACCAGCAAATAAGCGGAATTACAGAAAGCAAAAAGACCATGTAAAGGTTATGAATACTATGAAAGCTTTAAAAAAGCAGTTAGGAGAAGAAGTAAAAGAGGGTAGACCAAAAGGGAGTGGAACAGCGGAGCAGACAGTCAGAGAATGGCAGGAGAGCCACCCAGCAGGAAAGAAAGCGGACTGCATTCGAGAGACAGGATTGAGCAAGCCCACCGTTTACAAGTGGTGGAAGTAGGGCATACTTGAAATGCCGAAAGGCATATGCTATAATGCCAGTAGGCAAGAAAGACGAAAGTGCTCATTGTGGCACGCAAAAAG
>NZ_QRVX01000089.1:0-4703 GCF_003458885.1 Coprococcus sp. AF21-14LB
AATCTGAAAAATACATTTTCATTTGCAACATAAAAATCACCACTTTTCTTTTAGTATACAAGAAAAGTGATGATTTTTGTATTAACTATTTTTTATGCGGTTGCCCTGCCCATATGGGTAGTAAAATGCTATTTTTAAAATCCATTTATAATCAGATTTTTCTTTGTAACAGCTACCGCCAATTTCGTTTTGGAATCAAAATTCGTTTTCTGCAGCATATTTTTGATATGCCATTTTACAGTCTCCGGTGATATACACAAACTTTCTGCAATTTTTTTATAGGATTCTCCTTCCACCACTAATCGCAGAACTGCTAATTCCCCAGGTGTAAAATCACAGCTTTTCGCTGTTCCGATCATCACAACCGGTGGAGCATCCGGATACACGCTCTCCCCTTTCATCGTGCGATCCATAACCTCCAACAGTTCCTCTTTACCGGCATCTTTATACCAGAAGCTTTCTACTCCCGCTTTGCGCGCCCTGTCAATAAAACTGCACTCTACTAAAGAAGTCACGATAATTATTTTTATCTGAGGCATTGTCCTTTTAATCTTCTCTGCTGCCACAAGACCACTCTCATCATTCTCCGTACAGACATCCATCAAGACAAGTTCACATTTGCTCTGCCTGCATACGGTTTCTGCCATAGCTGCGTTTGTGATAGATGCCGCCAGACAATATCTCCCACTGGACTGGATATAATTTTCCATATCTTCCCGAGCCATACGCTGGTCTTCCACGATTAGTACCCGTATCATCTCCGCACCTCCTTTGGTATCTTAACGATTATTGAAAATTTTGACTCCGCACAAATTCTCAATGTACCTCCACATTGCTCCACCCTTTTTCGTATACCGGATAATCCTCCTCCTTCTTTGACATCCTTCTCCGTTGTTTGTCCATTATCTGTAATCACCATAATCCATTCTTGTTCCCCACTACTGCATTTTACATACAGTTCGCTTGCCCCTGCATGGCGGACACAGTTGGAAAGCGCCTCCAAAAGTATTATATCCATCAATTCGAAAATATGAGATTCCCAGACTTGTTCTCCTGTATAAATGATTTTCACACCCAAAATCTCCGCTCTTTCCTGCACCTGCCTGTGCAGTTGTTCGCCTTTCACAGACTCGTTATCTTTATTCAGCAAGTCTAATGTCTGCTTCCATTGCGAAAGGAAAACATCCCGGTCTGCTTCCGATTCGCGCAGCAACATCCGCTGTGCCGCCAGGACGCTATATCCCAGATTATCATGCACTCTCATTTTCATAGATAACATTTCTTCTTCTCTGGTCAGCGTTATTACATTCTTAGAAAGTTCTTTCATAGCCACAGACATTTCCTGAAGTTTCTGATTTTCTTCCTTCAGCAACACTTTGTTCCGATATAATTCCGACACTTCAGAAGCAAGAACTTGAAAAAAATGATCTCCGGCTGTCGTAATAATCTCTTTCTCTGAAAATTTCCACACACTTCCATCCGCAAAGCAGTATACTTTCAAATCAACATCATAAAATACATTCTCTTTCAGAGGATGTCCCAGTGCTTCCTCCAGTTCTGTAATATTCTGTATATCTCTTCCCGCCAGATTCTGGCAAATTTGATACATTTTTCGATTCATCAGTTTAGGCATTCCGTTCCCATCAAAAAAAACAATTCCACTCGGCAAATTGTCCAGACTTTCCTGAACTGCATTTTCCCTCAGGCAGCTCTTGCGGTACTTATAAATTCCAAAAATCTTCAATCCCACATATAAAAAAACACCAATTCCTATAACAATTAAAATCACATACGGTATTTTAAATAATATCATGGAATCTTCTTCGTAAAACGCCCGTTGCCCCACACACAAGACAGCTGTTATAAAGAAAATAACTATAAGCAATACACTGTCCAGCAGCAACATCTTTCTTTGTCTTTTTCCTGTTCCTTCATAAATAACCAGTATCATACACAGCAAAGTCAAAAAAATAAAAAAACAAACAATCGTAATCTGATACTCCGGTGAACAGTTTTCAAATGTTTTTATCATTTGCCGCCACCTCCTCCCAGAATCAGAGAAAGCAGCCATGATCCGTCAAAATCCTGCTCCGCATAAGCTCCATATCGTCTTGCAATTTCCTGCAGATCTGTTTTGCATTCCACACTCATAGACATGATGATCCGCGCCTCTCTGCGTTTCAGATTTACATTAAATGCCGACAGATCTTCCAAAGATTCCTCTATGACTGCTTCAAAAAAATCATAAATCTGCATAGCATCTTCACTTCGTATTTCTTCTAAAGCGGTGGAAAAACCTGCCTCAACATGATTCCATTCCAGATTCTTTATCGTTTCCCTGAAACATAACTCCAACTCTCTTATCGGAAATTTTACTGTCTGCTCCGCAATAAAAATAAGATTACTACGCCTTTTTATATAGGCTCCGATCACAACTATCTTCCCTAATATTTTTTTCCTTTTGTTCTCATCTTCTTCCATAGAATATGCTTCAATGAATTCCGTCAAAAGTTTACTCTGCCTTGCCGTCTGTTTCTGTATTTTATCATACAGCTGATTCTTCACAGAAAGTTTTTCTACTTTTCTTTTTGTTCTCAGATTTTCTTTCTCAATCAGATTCTCATCTTTTAATTCTTCCTTACGATCTTCAAGCTCTCTTACGATTTCCTGTAATTCTGGCAGATTTTCCTTCCACAACACATAGCCTCCCAAAATTGGTTTTCCCGACAGCCTGATCCCATTTTCTAACATGATCGGACATTGAACTACCTGCCTTACGATTTCCGGTGCAATACATTCCGAATCCTGAGATTGATAAATGCATTTTCCACTCTGATCTGTAATCTGTGCTGAAATTGTAGATGCTGCAAATAATTGTGCGTATCCTGTATTGGAAGGGATCAATCCGCACTGGATGCAGCTTTCAATGATCAAAGCAAACAGAAGGCATAATGCAGCTGTCATATCGCTTGAAAATATTTTCCAGAAGGCAGATTCAGATAATAGGCGATGCCATAGACAACCGACAGACCATAAGCACCAAAAGGCATCCAAAGCATTTTCCTGTTTTTAATTTTTCTACACCTTAATAGAATAATCAAGAGTGCCACCAGCAGACATCCAAGATCCCAGGTGACTATAGCATAATACATTGCTCCATATCCATAGACTCCTACTTCATAGGAAGCTGCTTCCCCCAGTCTTCCCTCCGGGAAAGTAAAAATTAACTGGTGCAGATCATTCGTTAATACAATCCCTATCAGAAACAATGCCGGAAAAAACAGCAGACACCGTCTTTCCGGTAATTTATAATTCTCCGGCTGCCGTATATAAAATGCCAGATAAAGACTGACCGTAGGGAGTAACAGCATAGGAATATAATAAAGATACCAGGAGTAGCGCAGTGCTGTCGGCATCTCATACGGTATTTCAAATTTACACATACGAACGAGCATCCAAAAAACCATCATCACTGCAATCATTATTAAACAACGACGGGGTTCCTTTTGGATAATTCTCTTTTGAAAAGAAATCGCCCATACCAGATAAAGTCCTATATAAATAAAAGGCCTTAAAAGGTGACAAATAGATTGCAGATAAGGATTGGTAAAGGATACATAATGAAGCAGAACTGCCACACCTACGCATAGTGCTACACTTCCGACGTATACTGTAAATTTCTTTTTCTCTGACACTGTGCATACTCCTTCCTGTTACATTTTGCACTATATCTTGTTTACAGTATATCATAATCTCCATTCCAAATTATATCTTTTATTTTTTGGTGTATGTACAAAACTCGACTTTGCCATTGCAGCTATATCCCCAACTCCATTTTTTAATGCAATGCTTTGGTCGGACAGACCTTCGTACATTCATAACAGAGTATTCACTCCGTTCCTCTCTTTCGTTTGCGGGATTCCTTATTGACCTCCACATTCATTGGGCAGACACGCAGACATTTTCCACAATGAACACATTTGCTTTCATCGCAGTGAACACGCAGGATTGAAAAACAGTGGACCGAATATCTTCGCGACTGCGTAGTGGATTGTTGCCGCCTCAAAAACACCAAGAAACAGATAGTACCAGAAACCCTCGATCTGCATATTTTCACAGGAAATCACACCTAAGTACAACAGCATATAACTTCCGACCGTCAGCTGCACAAAATGTCGGGCATAGCGTTTTCCTGCAGTAAAAAGTGCTGTTCCCAACGCAAGGCATCCTCCAATGTAGCTGAAATTCAACAGATAAAACAAGTTTCCTTTAGCCTTCCACAACGTGATTGCCACTGTCTCAAATAACAATAATAATAGAAGTGACGCTATATATTTGCGAAGCACATTATTCTTTCTCATCATTATCCTCTTGCTCCTCTGATTTCTTATTTTTTCTCAGCACATCAATTGCAGGCCGATGCTAACACCCATCATACCCCCCAGACACATTCCAAGACCAATATCATCTATTAAAAACTCAATAACTATACCTAAGCTTAGTCCTAAAATATCACGTTCTTTTGCAGTAAGAGGTAAAATCTTATCTTCCCATATATCCTGTGCATTAGCTAAATCAATTTTACAATCACGTAATTGTACCAAGCCGCTAGCGCGGCGGCTAGCCCCAGGTACGTGAATTTTCCACTTTTTTAACAAAAAAGTAGCAGTTTTTGAATATATGTTGTATTGTTGAGTTACCAC
>NZ_QRVX01000009.1:0-72641 GCF_003458885.1 Coprococcus sp. AF21-14LB
TTTGTTCAATTAGGTCAAATCGAAAATAGAGTAAACGAAGGGGCAGTTCACTGAAATGTCAAAACTGCTTTTTCGTTTACCCCATCATCGATTCTAACCTAAAGAATTTAATTCCTCTCTCTTTAAAAAAACGCTCTGCTTTCTTTGTATCATTACATTTCTTCGTTCCAAAAATTTGTATATTCATCTGTTCCTCTCTATCCGCTTTTTCATCTTATAAAAAAATATCCTAAATCCACTTCTCTTTTCGAATTTACAGAAAAACCCTTACAAACAGCGTATACACACTATTTATAAGGGTTTATTCTATAAATATTTAATGCAACGTTCGCATTAGTTTCCCATCTGAGCAGCTACTTCAGCAGCAAAGTCTTCGCTCTTCTTCTCAAGACCTTCTCCTGTCTCAAAACGAACGAATTTCTTAACTGTGATTTTAGCGTTGTTAGCTTTTGCAACCTGATCAACGTATTTAGCAACTGTTAAATCACTGTCCTGAACATAAACCTGATCTAATAAGCAGATTTCTTTTAATTCTTTGTTCAGACGACCAATGATCATTTTTTCGATGATGTTTTCCGGTTTTTCCGGATTCTCTGTTTTAGCCTGAGCAAGTAAAATTTCTTTTTCGTGATTTAAGTACTCTTCTCCTACTTCGTCACGAGAAACATATTTCGGGCTCATAGCTGCAACCTGCATAGCAACATTTCTTAAGCAAGCTTTTACATCTTCATTGATAACATCTGTATCAGCTTCAACAAGAACACCGATTCTTCCGCCGCCATGGATGTAAGAAACTACACAGCCTTCTGTTTCAACTTTAGCAAATCTTCTGATATTTAAGTTCTCGCCGATAACTGCGATTTTAGCTTTTAAAGCTTCTGCTACAGTCATAGACGGATCTTCTGCCCATGCTTCTGCAAGGAATGCATCGATATCAGCTGCATTTGTGCTAGCTGCCTGTGTTGCAACTGCTTCTACATATGCCTGGAAATCAGCATTCTTAGCAACAAAGTCTGTCTCAGAGTTAACTTCAACGATAGAAGCTACTTTGTCATCTTTTACAACTGTTTTAACGATACCTTCAGCAGCAATTCTTCCAGCTTTTTTCTCAGCTTTTGCCTGTCCGTTCTTTCTTAAGAACTCAACAGCTGCATCCATATCACCATTTGTTTCGTTAAGAGCTTTTTTGCAGTCCATCATTCCTGCGCCTGTCATTTCTCTTAATTCTTTTACCATACTTGCTGTAATAGCCATGATTCATTCCTCCGTGTCAAATGTGTTCTTACGCTTCTTCAGCTACTTCTTCGATATCTTTTTCTTCTGCTTCTACTGCAGCTTCTTCAAAGATTTCTTCTTCACCAGTTGCTCCCTGGTTAGCTTCGATTACAGCGTCTGCCATCTTAGCAACGATTAATTTAACAGCTCTGATAGCATCGTCGTTACCTGGAATTACATAATCAAGTTCTTCCGGATCACAGTTTGTATCTGCAATACCGATCAACGGGATACCAAGTGTGTGAGCTTCCTGAACACAGATTCTTTCTTTCTTCGGGTCAACGATGAAAATAGCATCCGGGATCTTCTTCATTTCTTTGATTCCGCCTAAGTTCTTCTCAAGTTTTTCCCATTCTTTCTTGATTTCGATAACTTCTTTCTTAGGTAATACATCAAATGTTCCGTCTTCTGCCATTCTCTCGATATCTTTTAAGCGGTTGATTCTTCCCTGAATTGTCTTGAAGTTAGTGAGCATTCCACCTAACCATCTCTCATTTACATAGAACATTCCGCAACGCTCTGCTTCTGATTTGATTGCGTCCTGAGCCTGTTTCTTTGTACCTACAAACAGGATTGTGCCGCCTTCAGCTGCGATATCTGCGATTGCTTTGTAAGCTTCGTCTACTTTACCTACAGATTTCTGTAAGTCGATGATGTAGATACCATTTCTTTCTGTGTAAATGTACGGAGCCATTTTAGGGTTCCATCTTCTTGTCTGATGTCCAAAATGAACACCTGCTTCTAATAACTGTTTCATTGAAATAACGCTCATGTTTAAATCCTCCATTTGGTTTTTCTTCCATATACGTTTTCGCTGTCAGGACCGGCTGCGTTGTTCCGGCACCTCTGATGCACCCGCATATGTGTTTACTACGACCTGAACAGTATAGCATATAAATCACTAGAATTGCAAGTACTATTTTCCGGTTTTCTTCTTATTTCTCTCGCATTTCTATTTGTCTTCTTCTATCTCTGCCACTCAACTAATCTTAAAAGGAACAGACCTTTTCGATCTGCTCCTTCTTTGTAATATTGTTCTTAAATTTTTACCAATATCTCACATAAACTGATGCACGCACACGGCTGATCTTGACAACCTGTCCAATATCCGGTGCCTCGATCATCTGGCCATTTCCAATATAAATCGCTACATGACCAGGTGTCCAGCAAATATCTCCCGGCTGCGGGTTAGAAACTCGTCTTCCGCCGGCCAGCTGTGCACTTGATGTACGCGGGATAGAAATTCCGGCTACGCGATGACAATAACTTGTCAGTCCGGAACAGTCAAGTCCGACTCCCGGAGTTGTTCCTCCCCATACATATGGAACTCCAAGCTGTGAGTAAGCTGCATTTACAATTGTCTGTGCAGCACTTGTATTTCCACCACTATTATTGTCTGTCTCCGGTGCGCTTGGCGCTGATGGAGCCTGCGGCTGTGATGGTGCAGATGGCTGTGACGGTGTTTCCGGCTGTGATGGTGCAGATGGCGTCTCAATATTCGTGCCATTTCCTCCTGACGGCGTGTTTGTCTGCTGGTTCTGCTGACTCTGTGCCTGTTGCTGCTTAGCCGCCTCTTCTGCTGCTTTTCTTGCTTCTTCAGCTTTGCGCTGCTCTTCTGCAATAATTGCTGCCTGAAGCTGCTCATCCAGATTCGCCACTTCTGCCTGCTTACTGGAGATCGTCTGGGATAACTGATCACTCTTTGCAGTCAGCTGTGCATCCAATTCCTGCATGTTCTTCTGCTCCTGCTCAAGCTGTGCTTTCAGATTGGCAATATCATTTTTAGTCTGCACATATTCATCAAGCATTTTTCTGTCGTAGCTATGTATCTTCTGGATATATTCCGCCTGATTCAGCATCTCCGAAATCGACCCAGAAGTAAAAATCTTCTCAATCGCTGCAACACCGCCGTCTTCATACATATAGCGAATCCGATATTTCATCGCTTCATACTGTTCAGCTTCTTTTACCTGTGCTGCTTCCAGATCAACATTCGCCTGAGCAATCTCATCTGCTTTGACTACCATATCTGTCTCCAGCTGGCTGATCTGTCCAAGCGCCGTCTCCAATTCTTTCTGAAGACTGTTGACTGCATTTTCTGCTTCTTTCTTCTGTGTTTCAATGGCGTCAATGTCCGATGCATATACCGGCGCTGCGATCAGCGATCCTGCTACGATAGATGCCATGAGCATTCTGCTAAATTTCTTCATAGCTCACCCTTCCTCTTATCAAATTTATATGTCCCCACATATATGATGACAGAATACAACATTTGTCATCGTTTTGCAACTATCTGCTTTTAGTCCTGGAAACATATTTTTCGTACCGTTACTATTGATTATTATAAATCTCAAGAAATATTTTTGCAATAATATCTCTTATTTGTTAACAATTGTTTCACATTTTACTGCCATTTTTTATTTTACGTTCAACAAAAAAACTACCGGATTCAGAGTGTTTCTCTTTATCCGATAGTTTCTATCATATAAATTCTACCAATATCTGCGATACCATGGGGAACCGTATACATTTGCAACTTTTACGACATCGCCCGGCTGTGGTGCGTGGATCATCTGACCGCCGCCGATATAAATTCCAACATGTCCGGAATAGCATACGATGTCTCCCGGAAGTGGATTCGATACCGCTTTTCCACCGGAACCCTGAGGTCCTGACGTTCTAGGAATGGAAATTCCTGCCACCCGGTGCGCGTACTGTGTCAGACCAGAGCAATCAAGTCCGGAACCCGGAGTTGTTCCTCCCCATACATATGGCACTCCAAGCTGTGAATAGGCTGCATTTACAATCGCCTGAGCAACACTTGTATCACCGCTTCCTCCCTGTGAAGTGCTGCCACCTGAAACATTACTGTTCCCTGATGAAGTATTATTATTTGTCTGGTTTGACGGTGTGTTACTGTTGCTATGATGATTGTTATTATTAGAAACAGATTGATTCGCTTCTGCTCTTGCTGCTTCCTCAGCTGCTCTTCTTGCAGCTTCTTCTGCCGCTGCCTGCACAATTGCTGCCTGAAGCTGTTCATCAAGTTCTGCAACTTCTGCCCGCTTTTCTTCTACCATTGTGCTGATGCTGGCTTTTTCCTGTTCAAATTCTGCCTGCTTTGCCATCAATTCAGCCTGCTGCTGTTCAAGCTCTGCTTTCAATGTTTCAACCTGTTTTTTGGTATCCACATACTCTTCCAGCTTCTGTCTGTCATACTGATGTACGTTCTGAATATATTCTGCTTTATTTAATACTTCCGAAATACTTTTGGATTCCAGAAGTCCCGTCAGGAAAGAAGTATTGCCCTCTTCATACATATAACGAATCCGGAGCTTCATCGCTTCATACTGCTCATCTTCTTTTTCCTGAGCCGCCGCCAGATCCACCTCAGCCTGTGCGATCTTCTCACCCGTTTCTACCAACTGGCCTTCCAGTTCATTGATATTTTCAATTGTTTTTGCCAGATCATTCTTTAAACTTTCCAGTGCGCTTTCTGACGCTTCTTTTGACTGTCTGATCCCTTCCACATCCGGTGCTGCAAATACCGGTGTTACTGCCAAAGATGCCGCAAGTACAGATGCAAGAATTGCTTTTCCAAATTTATTCATAGATTCACCATTTCCTATATTCTAAATTTTATCTCTTGCGCTAGTATATTACATTCTTTTCAAAAAAGCAACACTTTTTAATATTTTTGTAACATTTCTATTATTTTATGTTACTATTTCTTTCCCAAACATCATGGTAATGAGCAGATTACTTCTCTTCTGAAATCTTTTCATCTTTTTGATCATTCATAAAAAATTTTACATAAATTCCAGAAGCTGCTGCTGCACAGAGGATGGAGACCAGACTGATCCGCAACGGATTTTCAAACATCCAGGTAAACCCTCCCGCTTCCGTCAGAAGCACTGAAACAATATTTACCATGCCATGCGCTAACACAGGCGCTGCCAGCGAATGATATTTTTCATACAAATACGCCAGAAGCAATCCCATTCCAAAGGCATAAAGCATCTGTATCATATTTCCGTGGAAAAATCCGAACAGAATTGCAGATGTAAACATTGCATTTTTAAAAGAAAAATCATCTCTCAGTCTTTTATAGATCAGTCCACGGAAAATCAATTCCTCACTAAGCGGTGTGATCAGTCCATAACCGATCAGCTGACCGATCAGTGGAATTGCATACTGCTTTACTGATGTTTCCGCATAAGCTTCCGAGGCAATCGCCAAATCTGCAAGCAGCGAAATATTATTCAGCACAAGCCCGACTGCCGCTGCAAATGGTATAATAATCAGAAATTTCGTCCACTTCACTTTTTGAAAACTCATCTGCCCAACTGCTGTCATTTGTTTTCTCTTCTTTTCATCTCTGTGAAACAAAATCCACATAATCGGAATCGTACACAGTGCCGTTACAAGGGCTAAATGAGCAGAGTGAGCCAGCACTTCATTCGTCTGCTCCATCACATATTCCATGACCGCCTGCTGATCTGCGCTCATAATCACTTTCATGTATTCATCAAAATTCAGCAGAAGCACCGCAGTACTTGCCGCCATTGAAACTGCTAAAGCCACAATATTTTGAATAATTATTGGGCCAAGCATATACCAGAACTGTCCAAAACAGCCTTTTTTCTGCATAAAATTTCCTCACATTCTTCATTTTTTGCCAAACTATTATTTATTCTACTTCTCTTTCTCCAAAGTTTCAACTGTAAATCCGGATTATTTATGAATTCTTTCTTGACTTTTACGATCAATGCAACTATGATTAAGTCCGTAAAATAAATATAGTAACTAGGGGAGCATTTCGCTGAGACACATTTTATGTGAACCCTCATTACTTGATCCAGATAATGCTGGCGAAAGGAAGGAGATTTTATGAATCAGACATCAAAAACTGCTGTCGTATCTTACAGCACAACTAAAAAACTTGTATTTTCAGCAATGGCTATTGCATTAGCCACAGTCGCCTCTTATATCAAGGTATTTAAATTACCTATGGGCGGATCTGTTACCCTTTGCAGTATGCTGTTCATTTCTTTGATTGGCTATTGGTTCGGTCCAAAAGCCGGAATTCTTACCGGTATCGCTCACGGAATTCTTCAATTTATTTTAGAACCTTATATCCTTAGCATCCCGCAGGTTGTCATTGATTACTTTTTTGCTTTCGGAGCTCTTGGATGTTCCGGATTTTTCCGTAATCAAAAGCAGGGTTTGATCCTGGGCTATATCGCTTCTGTATTCGGACGTTATTTCTTTGCAGTGCTGTCCGGAGTTGTCTTTTTTGCTTCCGCAGCGCCAGAAAGTATGCACCCTCTTGTATATTCTATCATTTATAACGGTTCTTACTTAGGACTTGAAGCGATTATTACTATTATCCTTCTCACACTGCCTCCTGTTCGGCAGGCAATCACAAAGTTAAAAGCAATTTAATTTCACGAAAAAACCGGAGGACTCCAAAGGAATCTTCCGGTTTTGTTTTTCTCAATAATTCTTAAACATTACAGGCTCTAAGCTTCTGCCTGCGTTTTTATTTCTTCAATCAGCTGTTCGATTTCCTGACGCTCTGTCTGAAGCGCTCCCTGTACCATATCAGGTTTGCCGCCTCCTCTTCCGTGACACCGGTCATTCAGCCACTTTGCAATCTTTCTGGCATCTTCTGTCTTGCTTGCTGCTACATATTTAAACTCCCGACACTCTGCCTGTCCATCTCCATTCAGAAGAATACAAGTATCCACTTCTTTCTCCATCAACAGATTTACATATTCCCTCATCTGCGCTCCGTCAAGCTCCTCTTCAAGAACAATCAGCATCCGTCCGACTGGATTTTGATTTTCTGCTTTGTAGGAAAGAATCTGACTCATCAGTGCCGCTTTTTCATTTGTCAGGCGGTAAATCTCTTCTTTCAAGCGCTCTACTGCATCTGCTGCCTCATCTTCTTTTACAGAAAGAGAAGTGGAAATCTTCTGCACAAGTGCTTCTTTTCGATTATAGTCCTCCAACGCGCGAAAACCACACTGCATTGTGATCCGGACACCGCCTTTATAATTCTGCATCCCGACAAATTTAATCATACCGATCTGCCCCGTCTGTTTCACGTGCGGTGCACAGCAGGCGCATACATCATACCCCGGAATGGTAACAATCCTTACTTGACCTTCAATCTCAATTTTACTTCGATAAGCAATTGTCTTCAATTCCTCATGACTCGGATAAGCAACTTCCACCGGGATATTTTCTGCAATTGCTCCATTTGCTTTTTGTTCCACTTCCCGAAGCTGTTTCTTTGTCAGAGCGCCGTCAAAGTCCAGTGTGACATAGTCTTTCGCAAGATGAAAGCCCACGTTATGATAGCCATAAATACTGTTTACCAGCCCGGATACAATATGTTCTCCTGTATGCTGCTGCATTTTGGAAAACCGATCCGTCCAGTCAATCTTCCCATGTACGTTACTTCCTACCTCCAGCGGCCGATCTCCCTTATGATAAATCTGTCCATTTCTCTCTTGAACATCCGTAATATGTACCGCCTCTTCTTCCCAGCTGCACATACTTTCCGTTACTGTCTTCTGGTCATCCTGACCAAATGTGCACCAGAGCATTCCTGTATCTGCACTCTGACCACCGCCCTCCGGAAAGAAAACAGTCTGATCAAGTACGATCAAATATGTTCCCTCTTGCTCTTTGCATTCTGTTACCACAGCATCAAACTCCTGCCGGAAACTGTCCTCGTAAAATAATTTTTTCGTCACTGTTCTGCCTCCTGATCTTTTGATCTGATCTTTCTGACGATCTGTCGCTGGCTTGACTACATCCGCTCCGGTGCTTCAAATCCCAACAGATCAATACATGTTTCCAGTACTTTTCTTGTCAGTTTCAAAAGTGCAATATAGCTTTCCCGACGTGTTGTCTCTTCTTCTGAGAGAATCTTTGTCTCATGGTAGAAACGGTTAAATGCATTTGCAAGATCATAAATATATGCACAGATTTTATGTGGCGCTGTATCTTTGTATGCATTTTCAATTACTTCATTAAACTTAGAAACTTCAAGCATTAAGCTTTCTCACTTGGATTTGCCGGCGCCAGAAGTTCACAGCCTTCCAGGCTATTTCCGCTTTCTGCATATTTATTCATAATAGACTTAATACGAACAATTGTATAGAGAATATACGGTCCTGTATTCCCCTCAAAAGATGTAAACCGATCAATATCAAATACATAATCTTTTGATGCCTGATTGGAAAGATCTCCGTATTTCAGAGCAGATAATCCTACGATCTGAGCTGTCTTTCTTCCCTCATCTTCTGAAACAGTACGGTTTTCTACAATCTTTTTATACATTTCTTCATTAATCTCATTGATCAGATTTTCAAGACGCATTACGCCGCCTTCTCTTGTTTTAAACGGTTTTCCGTCTTTTCCGTTCATCGTACCAAAACCAAGGAATTTTAATTCTACTTCGTCCCGTACAATTCCTGTTTTCTTTGCACAGCGGAATACCTGTACAAAATGCAGTTCCTGTCGCTTATCAACTACATAGATCACTTCATCCGGTGCTACAAGTTTTTCTCTCTCCACAAGTGTTGCAAGATCTGTTGTGTCATAGAGTGCTGCTCCATCTGATTTCAGAATCATACATGGCGGGATCTCTTTTGTATCTGTCTCTTCTTTCACGTCTACAACAAGCGCACCTTCATCATAGTGTGCAAATCCGTCTGCTTTCATCTTCTCTACCATTGGTGCAATATATTCCTGGGCATCTGACTCGCCTTTCCACCACTCAAATGTTACATCCAGATTATAATAATTCTTCTTCAGATCCTCGATAGATACATTCATAATATGCTTCCAAAGAGCCCGATAGCCCGGTCTTCCATTTTGAAGAAGGAATGTTGCCTGCAGCGCTTCTTCTCTGTAATCCTCATGCTCTTTTGCAAACCCACTTGCATATGGATAGATTTCTTCCAATTCACTAATTGTAAATGGAGCTTCTGTCGGATATTCTCCCTGAAATTCCTCATCAAAATAAGGAAGCTCCGGATGGCGTTTCTTCATTTCTGTAATGATCAGCCCCATCTGATATCCCCAATCGCCAAGGTGTGTGTCACCAATCACTTCATGTCCTGCGAATTTTGCAATACGTTTGACACTCTCACCAATAACCGCTGAACGTAAATGTCCCACATGAAGAGGTTTCGCCACGTTCGCTCCGCCGTAGTCCACAATGATCTTCTTTGGATGTTCTGCTGTTTCCATTCCAAGTTTTGCATCCTGATCCATCTCTTTTAAATAAGAAGAAACAAATTCCGGAGCCAGTTTTAAGTTAATAAATCCTGGATTTACTGCATCAACTTCTGCAAAACACTTACTGCCAACAAGCTTTTCCTTCACATCATTCGCAATCATGATCGGAGCTTTCTTATAAGTCTTTGCCCCCGCCATCGCGCCATTACATTGATATTCACACAAGTCAGGTCGATTAGATAAGGTTACTTTTCCAAAACTTCTGTCATAACCTGCCTGCTCAAAAGCATTTTCCAATTCTCCTGCAATGATTTCAGATATTTTTTTCATCTCATTCTCCCTTTCTCTTGATTTTCTATTTTATATTTTGTGAGATTTTATGCATATTACTTATCACATTCTATCACAAGCTTTCAACTGCAACAACTACTATTTTAACCTTTCCATTTTGATATTTCTTTCTTTTTAATTTTTCCTTGCTTTTTTTCCGCAAAAATGATACTTTAATATCAAGAAAATTTCAGTAATAATTACTATTTTAAGGAGGCATTCATATGAATTCTAAAGTATTAAGAACCCTTTCTTACGGTGTCTATATTGTTAGCACTATGGACGGTGAACGTCCGACCGGATGCACCGCCAACAGTGCAATGCAGATTACTTCATCACCGGCAACAATTGCTGTCAGCATCAATCACGACAACTATACGAACCATTGTATTGATGCATCCGGTCTGTTTGCAGTTTCTATTCTTGCTGAAACATCCGCGCCATCTCTGATCGGACATTTCGGTTTTCAGTCTGGCAGAGAGGTGAATAAGTTCGATACGGTTTCTTTCGAGATGAAATCAGGTGTTCCGATCATCACTGACAGCTGCGGATACATTGTCTGCAAAGTCATTAATAAAATGGAAACCTCTTCCCACACCGTATTTCTCGGCGAAGTCATTGACGGAGATGTACTTCTTTCTGCTCCAGCCATGACTTACGCTTACTATCACAATGTTATTAAAGGAAAGAGCCCTAAAACCGCTCCGACTTATATTCCAGAAGAAGAATCAGCAGCTTCTGCCCCAACAGAAAACACATCTGCTTCTAAATGGGTATGTTCTGTCTGTGGTTACATCTATGACGGAGATACTCCTTTCGAAGAACTCCCGGATGATTTTGTCTGCCCGCTCTGTAAGCAGCCGAAAGATAAATTCAAACTGCAGGAGGTCACATTATGATTTTAGGTTCGCATGTTGGTATGAGCGGCAAAGAGATGCTGCTTGGTTCTGCAAAAGAAGCTGTTTCTTACGGTGCAGATACTTTTTATGTTTTACACAGGCGCCCCTCAGAATACAAAACGCAAAAGTATTGAGGAGCTGCGCATTGAGGAAGCATGGGACTATATGAACGCTCACGGCATTTCTCAGATTGTTGTTCATGCTCCCTACATTATCAATCTTGGCAACAGTGTAAAACCGGAGACATTTTCACTCGCTGTAGAATTTTTGCAGAAAGAAATTGAACGCACCGCTGCCTGCCGAAGTAATATCCTCATTCTGCATCCCGGTTCACATGTGGGTGCGGGAACAGATGCCGGTATCGCTCAGGTCATCAAAGGATTGAACGAAGTCTTAACCCCTGATACCCCTGTGCAGATCGCCCTTGAGACAATGGCAGGAAAAGGCTCTGAACTCGGACAGACATTTGAAGAACTGGCACGCATTTACGATGGTGTGATTTGTCAGGATAAGCTTCGCGTCTGCTTCGACACATGTCACACAAGCGACAGCGGTTATGATATCATCCATGATTTTGACGGTGTAATAGATACTTTTGACCGAATTCTCGGAAAAGATCAGATAGCTGTTTTTCATATCAACGACAGCAAAAACATTCCAGGTGCACACAAAGACAGACATGCCAATCTTGGATTCGGTGAGATCGGATTTGATGCTCTTTCTCACATTGTTCACCACAAGGATTTTGAATCTATTCCGAAAATTCTTGAAACACCATACATTCCTTCTCCAACTGTTTCAAAGAAATCTTATGCGCCTTACCGTTACGAAATCGAAATGCTGAGAAATAACACATTTCATCCGGAACTTCCGGAAGAGATCATCAAAGCTCACGAAGCATAATGCTTCGCGGGCTTTGATTTTTTCTCTTGACATTTTCCACAAACGACATTATCATTTGTATTATATCAATAATACAATAATTCGAAAGGAAGTGAAGATATGCCGTGGGCATTAGACAATGACCGCCCAATCTATCTGCAGATTATGGAACGAATTCAGACAGATATCATCTCTGGAAAATACCATGCTGGCGAAAAG
Source organism: Coprococcus sp. AF21-14LB (assembly GCF_003458885.1). NCBI lineage: Bacteria > Bacillati > Bacillota > Clostridia > Lachnospirales > Lachnospiraceae > Coprococcus > Coprococcus sp. AF21-14LB. Next base: position 11,862 of record NZ_QRVX01000009.1, read on the forward strand.
CTCCCTTCCGTACGCGATTTGGCATTAGAAGCCGCAGTGAATCCCAACACTATGCAAAAAGCTCTTTCTGAATTAGAACGAAATCATCTCGTTTATTCGCAGCGGACAAGCGGACGATTTATCACGGAGGATGAAGATATGTTAAAACAACTAAAAAAAGAAGTGGCAGAAGAACAGATTCGAGAATTTTTTCAAAAAATGGAACAGCTTGGCTATACGCCAAACGAAACACTTTCACTGATGCAGCGCTTTACAAAGGAGTGTAATTAATATGGAGCCGATTTTCGAATGTCATAACCTCATCAAAAAATACGATCAGTCTACGCACTCAATCATTTGAATTTGAGTCTTGAACGCGGACAGATCGTCGGGCTCCTCGGACCAAACGGAAGCGGAAAGACTACTTTAATTAAATTAATCTGCGGTCTTCTTACGCCTTCTTCCGGCACACTTACTATCGCAGGACTCTCTCCGGGAGTTGAGACGAAAAAAATTATTTCCTATCTTCCGGAACGCACTTATTTGAATAACTGGATGCGCGTGCGCGATATTGTATCTTATTTCAAAGATTTTTACAATGATTTTGATGACAAAAAGGCGTATGCTATGCTGGCAGATTTGAAAATCGATCCTTCTGCCCGTCTTCACACATTGTCAAAAGGTACAAAAGAAAAAGTACAGCTCATCCTTATTATGAGCCGAAATGCAGAATTATACATCCTTGATGAACCAATCGGCGGGGTAGATCCGGCATCTCGGGATTATATTCTTCAAACGATCATTTCAAATTATAATGAAAATGCAACTGTACTAATCTCCACACATCTGATTGCAGACATTGAACAGATATTAGATCGCGTTGTATTCATTCAGAATGGACAACTGTTATTAAATCAGACCGTGGACGAGATCCGCACAGAACATCAGAAATCCGTAGATGCATTTTTCCGGGAGGTATTCAGATGTTAAAGAAACTATTTAAATATGATATGATTTCACTTTCCAGAGTACTTATCATTGTACACTTGATTCTGATTCCAATCATTGCTTTTATTGTCATGTTTGTTGTGCCTGACATTGAGCAAAACGGAGTGAATCTCATCAATATTTGTGGTATGCTGCTGTATTTCATTTACACTGTAATCGCATCAACTTTTACCACCTTGTACATTGCAATCTATTTTTATAAAAACCTGTTCTCAGATCAGGGATACCTTACACTGACGCTTCCTGCAACACCGTTTCAACATTTAATGAGCAAAACACTGGCCGGAGGGCTTTGGACACTAATTGATCTACTTTTTATTAACGGTTCTTTACTTCTGATTTATTTTTCCAGTACGGTTCAGAAAGCGCTTCTCACTTCCGAGGCTGGATGCCTGTCTGGCATTTGAGCGTACAAACGGGATGACACTCAATCAATTTCTGGCATTTATACTGATTCTCAGTGCTATCAGCTGCATTGGAAATCCTCTGTTTGCTTACGGAACTGTCTGTGCCGGTCAACTATTTTCCAGTCACCGTATCCTGTGGTCCGTTATCATCTATGTATTGATTACCGGTATTTCCGCATTATTTGGCGGCGTATTCGGAGCTTCTTTATCACTGCGTCAACTAACAACTTTACCGGAAATAGAGTTACTCCCGATGCTTTTCTTTATCACAATATTTCCGGCAATCATATTTGCAGCTGCAGGCGGCTCTCTTTCTTATTATGTTTTAAAGAAAAAAGTCAATCTGCAGTAAAAAAATTTTTGTAAAACAATCTGAGGAGACATCACTGAATTTTATTCCATGTGATATCTCCTCTTTTTTCTTAATCTTGTTTTTATATTCCGTCAACGTAAAGGCGATGTCTCATACGCTTTGCGAAGATCCCGCACAGCTTCCCGAAGTGCAATATCTGAGTCAAATGCAGCTGTGTATCTTTCTTTTACCAGCGCTGTCAGAGCCTGTACATCCTGATGCTGCATCAGTTCCCTTACCAGTACATTTACATTTTCATCTTTTACATGCCGGATAAGCGAAAGTTCCCCTTTCCCATCTTCTTCCAAGTAAAGTGTTCCAAGTCCCGGAATCTTTGTATTGATATCCTTTATCTTCATTTCATAATATGCAAATACAATATAGGAATGTTCGTATGGTCCAAGTTTTGTATAAATGCTCACATCATCGTAACATTCTACAAACTTCGCCTCCTTTGCAAGTTCACGATAGTATTCTTCCACAACCTCATCGACTTCCGTATAAACTTCATGCAGTAGTGGATTTATTTCTTCCTGAGCAATCTGTACTTTCCTCAAAATATGCGGATTTACAACCTCCTGCACGATTACCTTCGTCTCTTCCGGCATTTTCTCATTCGTCAAAGCCTGTCCGGCTGCTATTGCTCCAATAATGAAAAATCCCACAAAAAACATTCGTTTTTTATGGGTTATCTTACATTCGCAAAAGCAGTCACGGGTCTTTTCAGAACCAGACATGTATTGCCTCCTGATATACAATTTTCATAGTACACACCTAGGCGGATTCGAACCGCCGCACCCGCCTCCGGAGGGCGGTGCTCTATCCCCTGAGCTATAGGTGTATAATATGCAGCTACTATCTAAACTGCATTGATAATAATAACATACTTTTAAATACTTGTAAAGAGCTTTTTCTGCAATAAAGTGGTGTTGGGGATAACTCCCAACACCAACTTTGTCTACAGTCCGAGAGCGCGAGTATTCGCTCTCTAAAATCTACATATTTAATTTGTTCAACAATGCTTCTTGTAGAACTTGAGAAAAATTGACTCCCATCTCCATAGCTTCTTCATTTAACCATTCCGGAATGCTCAATGTCTTCTTAACAGCTCTCGAATTATGTTTCTTCTGATATGCGACCATGTCAACTCCAATAATGACTACCATTCCATCTTCTTCTTTAAGTTTAGTAACTTCTGTTGGATTTGGTATCTCCTCTTTTTCCTCTTTTCTGCTTACAATCGCAAGTCCTAACGCGTCCACTGCACGTTCATATGCCTGTTGCATGTCATCGCCTTCTGTAAAGCATTCCGGAAAATCAGGAAAAGAAATCCAGTATCCACTTTCTTCTTTATGAAACACTGCCGGATAAAACAATCTGTTCACACGTAATACCTCCATCTATTCTGTGCCGGCAGAGCTATTTAAGCCCTGCCTGTTTTAATATTGCTAGTTCCAACCCTTTTTTCATAGCTTTGGAATGATAAGGAACAATAACTGTCTTTCCATTCTCTTGGCATCAATGGCATCTTTTGTATTTCCTTTCCCTATCACGCTCATATTATAACACGTATTTTTACGTATGTAGATATTGTTTTACGTATTTTCACGTATTTTATTATTCAATTTTCTTCCTATACTTTACACTCTGATTCATATGCATTCTAACACCACGTACTTTCTGATTACATTTCTTTATCCTCATGAAAACCCATACGCCGGACAGTACTGTCTCATTTTTTGCATCGGTAAGGCAAAATACATTCATATATGCTTCTGTCAGTTGTAGTGGCTGATTCCAGTTTACATACAATATTTCATCTTCATCCACCTAATAATCTTAATGTGTAGATTAGTTTTTAGTCATCCAAATAGTGTTGACTATATATGTTATACACTAAAAATGAATTTAATTCTCTGAATAACAGGCTCTTAATTCCTTCTTCGCACAATCGTAATAATACGCATGATCCCCAAGCACCTCTTCTTCTGCACCTGTGTTTGGTTAATCTCCCTAATCATTTCATTCAAATCACCGTACCCGGGACTTGCACTTTCCGGCACAATAATCACTTCATGAATGCTACTCGGCAAAACAAAATAGTTCTCTCCCAACTGTTCTCCGATCAAATACAATACTTCATCATATGCAATACATACTGCACCGAGACAGCGAAGGCTGTTCGATAATACAAACATAAAATCTTCCACTTCTTCTTTAGGGGCTGCTCCCATAATTTCAGCCACAATCGAACTCATTGTCCGAAGCTGAGCCGGGAGCAGCCGTACTGCATTTTCTTTTGCTTTCTTTAGCAGCTCCTGCTCTGTAACATTCCAAATCTTCAAATGTTCTAAATTAACCGGCATCGTAGCTGCACCGGTTTCATTAATATCAAGCAGCACATAAAATACAATGGCCAGATCAAGGAATGGCCAATACGGAATGGTTTCTAAGAGCTCTTCATTTTTCTCTCGATTAATTACTTTCAAAACAATTCGATCTTTTACTTGTTCATATTCATAAAGAAACCTTGTTTTTGTGATTGGTTTCATACGAAGTTCTCTGTAAAGCGATTGAATCTGTTCCGTAATATCTTCCAGTTTGACTCCTGTCCGATACTGTTGATAATATTCCTCCAAATAGATTGTCGGACTCATCGACTGTCCCTTTTCCTGCAGCAGCAACCCCTTTCTTCTGACTCCATTATTTTTCAAAGTATCCTGAATAGAAATTTCAATTTTTCCGGCAACACTTCCTTTCATTTCCTGTTCTACCGCGTTGATAAATTGCTGATAATTCATATATTCTCCTCTCTTTTATACAACGCCCATCTTGGAATTATGTACGGATCCGTACAGAAAATAGATTAAGAATGCACCGCCATAGAATAGGCAGTGCCAGAATATTATGTACCTCTATTATAAATGTATCACACGCAAATCTCAACTATTTTTCTCAAATTTTAATGTTTTTACACTGTTTTTCTAGCAAAGATTACACATAAATTTTATATCTAATGACATCTACGTGGTGTGTTTTGTTAAAAAGCAGTTAATCCTAAGACTAACTGCTTTAAACTGTCCTTATTCAAAAATAAATATATCTTCTATCGGAACTTTTACAGCTCTTGAAATATCTATTGCCAATTTAAGCGACGGATTATATTGTGCTTTTTCTAATCTCATAATAGTTTCACGGCGAACTCCTACAATGTCAGCGAGTTGTTCTTGTGTCAATTCTTGTGCTACACGATATTTTTTTAAATTACATACAAACTTTGCTTCCATAATTTATTCCCTTTTTTCATAACGATATAATAGATAGTTGCTAAGAAAAAGAACAAGAGCATAGATAAGTGAAACAGAAATCAGCATAAATATTGCACACCACTCAACATTACAGGAAAACATACCTATTGCCATAAGCCAGATAACTACAAATAATAGTTTAAACCCTATCTTGTAGGCTTCTAACTGTGCCTTACGTTTATTTTCTTGAAAAAGCTCATCTTCTAAGATATAGGAAAGTTTACCTTCAAAGAAAAAGCTGAAAAAGCCAAAAAATACGAAAAAAGCAAAAGGAAATATTTCTCCAAATTTATCGTATGTCCAAAATCCGCCAAACCCTAGAAAGCCAAACATTCCACACAATCCCCAGTAAGGAGAAATTGTTCTTGAATATCGTTTTTCCCTGCTGTTTTTTGAAAAGGCATTTTTTAAGCAGATAATTACTATATAGATCGCATATAGTGCTATTAAAGCTTCAATTACTAACATAGGAATATCCTTGTAAGAAAATACATATTCCGACATATCCATATTTTTAACCCAGCGTCCATCATTATATAATAGGGAGTAGATTGTACCAACAATAAGCAATAAAGCACACCCTACTCCCATAAAAATAATTTTTTTAATTTGTTTCTTTGACATATTTATCTCTCCTTTCAAATGAGATGTTTTTGTATCTTTATGAGATAAATATATCACTCCACATTGCTTGTGTCAATCAAAATTAAGACAAATACATCACTTCTATGTTTTCGCTGTTCCTGTGGCGCATGATTCTGTGTATTGCCTGCGTTTTGGTTGCCTTTATTCTTCAACACAATATCTTCTGCCTTTACCTGTCAATTTACGTACTGTATTTATAATCAAATGTCTGCACTTTTTATATCCCTTTACATTCAAACTTAATAAATTTTCAGCAGCTTCATCATTCGTATTAATACGTTTCCCATATACATTTTCCCTAATTCCTCTTCTTTTATATGTGTCAACAACACATAATATATGAAGTACAAACCTATTGCAGCCAAAATTGCCATAAGCAGACTTACCACGGAATTTTCAAACAAATACTCCATAATTCCATAGAGAACCATTGCCGATGCCGCCATGCCAAACGCTGCCAGGCCCGGATATATATACGTCATCTGATATTCCGGCTGATACCGAATACATTTCCGAAGTGTCTTCTGGTTCAGCATACTCAAAAAAATACCTGCTGCCAAATTTGCAATCATCACTGAAAAACCGTCCAACGGAAGTGCCGATGTAAGTACAATTGTTAATACTACATTTACCAATAAAGCTGCCAGTTCATTTTTCGATAACACAGCAGACTGACCAATCTCTAGCAGTACTCTTCCCGTAATTGCTGAAAGTGAATAAAATATCACTGCACAACTGCCAAATACCAGCATCCACCCTGCCATTTCTGTGTGTTTTCCGAAAAATATCCGCATTAAAGGAAATGCAAACGCTGATAAAAGCGCTGAAATCGGAATTACGAATAACATCGTATTCCGTATTTCGTCATTGATTTTCTGTTTCAGATCTCGGAATTTCCGAGACACAAAGCATCTCCTTACATGAGGAGCCAGCATGGCAGAGGACACGCACGCCAATGTAAACGGAACTAAAAGCATTGATAAATACATCCCGCTAAATCTACTGAACATTTTCGCAACTGTTCCGCCGTCAATTCCCTTTTCTGCCATAATAGAAGCAAACAACATCTGATCTATATAAATACCAACCCCAAAAAATCCCATACTAAACGCAAGAGGCTTTATTTGCTGCAAAATACTTCTTTTCACACTTTCAACAGCCTCTGCATGATGTTTGTCATTTATAATATGTTTATGGATTTTCCGCCGATTGATTGAAAATACCAGCATCATAACCAGTATCCCGCTCATTGCTCCTGCCATTGGACCAAATGCGCTTCCCGCCGCTTTACAGCTTGCCTTCGACACGGAATCTACGCCATCAGCACAACTGCTCATTGCCATACTAACGCCCAGAGTAACCGCCGCACCTGCAGCTGCTTCGACAACTTTTGAAATGACTGTCGGCATCATATTACGATAAGCACTAAAATATCCCTGCATGACTCCGAGAATTCCTGTAAGAAAAATAGCCGGTAGCAGAATACGAAATGCCGGGATAGCACCTTCCCCTCCCTTTGGAAGTAATTGCCGCGAAAACAAGTATGCACATGCTGCTGCAATCACACTGACAAACAGTACATACATTCCGCTTCCCACAAAAATCCGATGTGCATTTTTATATTGCCGATCTGCCAAACGTTCTGACATTAGTTCTGACACCGCTTCAGAAATCCCTCTCACAGAAAACAGCATGAGAAAAAAACAGGTCTGCCATGCATAATTGTAGTATGCATATCCCTGATCACCAATAATCTTCTTTAAAAAAATCCTGCATACCACGTCTACAACAGCAATACTTAATCCGGTAAACGCTAACACAGCTGTCGGCTCAACCGCTTTCTTCTTTCTCATAAAAGTTTCTCCATCGTCCTTCTGCGTTCTTCAAATTGACTGTAAAAGTCTCTGCCTTCCTCATAAGCGGCTACATAGAATGTATTTAGCAAAAGCATCGTCACACTCTTTCTCCAATTCTCATCGGAAGATACGGCAATGCTTTTTTCTATTTTCTTTAGCAATTGATGCCAACTAAGAATATATGCTTCATAACGGTTTAATTCCGGTATCTCAAGCCATTTTTTTATCTTAATCTTCGTTTTTGACTTCGGGCATTCATGTACTTGAAGAAAATAAGAAAATTCTTCCCCTTCATAAATTCGTCCAAGCGGAAAGAGCCTGCAAATGCCCGGACGAAATTCATGAATACTGCAGCGCCCTTCTTCATTGAGAAATGCACAGCATTCTTCTTGTCCCTTCATCTGTAAATTCGGAAGAATGATCCCGTCTACCATATTTAATTCCAGATATTTTTGCAACAGCTCTTCAAATGTCATATGCAGGTTCACTTCCAGCCGAAAAACATCCATTGGATCCAACACAATGGAATTCCCCATCTTCTGACAACAGTCACAACATCCTACACAACCTCCACAGTCAGCTTTTACCATATCATTGGCATGATACCGCTTCCCATCAGAGATTTCTTTCATATCTACATCTCGTTTCATCTTCCGTTCTCCTTTATGTTCTGTTTTAATAGCTAATCTAACCTAAATATAACACAAAACACTTCACTAGCAAACCTATTTGGAATTTTGGCAAATTTTTTGACAACCGTGCTGACAGCGCAAACAGGCATGTATACAGAATTTTATCATTCCATACTACATGCCTGTTTACTTATTTCATCATTCAGAAATACTTTTATTTTATCTTTAATTGTCCGCTTCGCAATATTGGGTTATTTGTCGTAAATTGTCTTAACCTCAAGGAATTCTTCATATCCTTCTACGCCGCCTTCTCTTCCAAGTCCGGACTGTTTATATCCACCGAACGGAGATGCTACATCCCACTGACCTTCATTTACATAAACAGTACCTGTTTTCATCTGACGTGCAACCATATTCGCTTCTTCTTCCGGTCCGTATACCGCTCCTGCAAGTCCATAGATACTGTCATTTGCAATTTCCACAGCTTCTTCTACTGTATCATACGGAAGTACCACTAATACTGGTCCAAAGATTTCTTCCTGTGCAATTCTCATATTTCTTGTAACATCACTGAAAATCGTCGGCTCTGCTACATAACTTCCGTTATCTTCCGGAACACCGCCAATGAGAACTCTGGCACCTTCTTCAATACCAAGCTCAATATATTTCTTTACACGATCAAACTGCTTTCTGGAAGACAGTGGTCCCAATGTTGTAGCCGGATCATCCATCGGTCCAAATTTATATTCTGCTGCCTGACGAACAAGGATCTCTTCTGCTTTCGCTAATTCATCTCTCGGTACAAGCATTCTTGTCAGCGCATTACATGTCTGGCCGGCATTCAGCATGACTGTATCGAGAACACCTTTTACTCCATTCTCCCAGTCTCCGCCTTTTAAGAACACTGCCGCTGATTTTCCGCCAAGTTCAAGAGCAATTTTCTTAATATTTGTAAGACCCATACGGGCAACTTCACGCCCTGCATCTGTGGAACCTGTAAAAGAAATCATATCAACATCCGGATGAAGTGATAATGCATTTCCCACTTCTCCGCCGCGTCCGGTAACAAGATTAAATACCCCCTGCGGATATCCTGCTTTGTCAATCTCTTCTGTGAGAATATAAGCTGTTAAAGGTGTAAACTGACTAGGTTTTAACACAACACAGTTACCTGCAAGAAGCGCCGGAACTACTTTTTTCTCAATCTGTTCAAGTGGGAAATTCCACGGTGTCAATCCGCCGACAACACCAACCGGCTCTCTTCTTACTACAGATGTATTTCTGCGAACTTCATACTGGAAATTAGCTGCAACTTCAATATAATGCTCTGCTTCTAGCAAGAATGGATCTGTATGTACATCCGCAGATACCGTATATGGCGAACCGAGTTCTTTTGTAATTGTTTCAATCAACTCTTGACGGCGGCTCTTAAGTCCTGCTACAACTTTCTTCATCAGTTCTACACGAGTTTCCAGCGGTGTGTACTGCCATGTTTCAAATGCTTTTCTGGCAGCCTGAACCGCTTTATCAACATCTTTTTCACTTCCTCTTGGAACTCTGGCCACAACTTCATGTGTTGCCGGATTCTCAATATCAATCATCGCACCTGATTCGCCTTCTACCCACGCACCATCAATATATAATTTACGAACGTCCATTTCCATGATCTCCTCTCGCTATCTTAACTGGTCAAGAAACATTTCATTTTCCACAAATTTTTTCTCTTCTTCCGTCAGTTCCAAACGCGGACGACGAACATAACCACCATTTAACCCTTTGAAGCTTAATGCATATTTTAATGCCTGAACAGGTTTCGGGAAAGATTCCAGAACATCAAGCGCCGGAAGAATCTGTTTGTACACTTCTTTTCCTTTTTCAAGATCTTTTTCTTCACACACTGCTTTATAAAGCTCTACACACTGCTCCGGTGCAATATTTGCCAACATGCTGATCCATCCGCATGCCCCGTCAGCAAAACTTTCAAATGCAAGATTATCACATCCGCAGAATACAGACACCTGTTCCGGTGCATCCATTAACACTTCTGTCAGCTTATGCATATCTCCACTTGATTCTTTTACAATTGCTGTATTTGGAATCTGAAATACTTCTTTAAATGTATCTCTTTCAATTGCGATGCCTGCTGATCCAGGGTTATTATACGCAACCACCGGGAAATCAACATGCTCAGCAATGTAGCGATAATGTGCTACAACTTCATCCTGTGACGGATGGCAGTAAAATGGTGGCAGAATCATCGCTGCATGACCGCCGCATTCCTTGATATTCTGCACAAGCTTTACAACATCCTCCGGACGTTCGCGAGATGCTCCTACGATTACACTTACTCGATCTTTAATATATGGAACGATTTCTCTTACATAAGCCATGTGTTCTTCATCCGACACGCTCTGATATTCTCCTGTCGCTCCAAGAACACAAATTCCCTGCACTCCCTTCTCAATCAGCCAGTCAAGATTTTTCTTGGCAGATTCAAAATCAAATTGTCCGTCTTCTTTGAATGGAGTTACTGCTACCGCGTAAACGCCTTTAAACTTTGGATTCATAATGTTGTCTCCTCTCCTTTTTTAATATAATTTATTTTTCTAAAAATCTTTCAAAACTAAGCGGACTCAGATCCATGAATGGCTGGTCTCCAGCGATGATATCAGCCATTACTTTTCCTGTAATCGGAGAAAGTCCAATGCCATCTCCCTCATGCCCTGCTGCAATATAGAATCCCGGAACCGGTGTTCCTGAAACAATCGGCATGTGATCCGGAGTATATGGGCGAAGACCGCTGTATCCGCGAATCACTTTGATATTAGCAATAACCGGGAAGAAACGGATTGCCCGTTCTGCCAATGCTTTCATAACATCAATCTCACAGGAAACATTTTCGCCTGCAAAGCATCTGGATGAACCGATCAAGAAATTGTTGGACGCTGTTGGCTCAAATACGAACGCAACACCATTTCGCTCAACGCGCTCTGAAACCGGACGTTTGTAACCGCCATTTTGGAATTTGGTCAGCATATATCCAAATTCATGCACTTTTCTTCTTGCAACCTGGAAGGTTTGCTCTGAAACAAGAATCTGTCCCTGTCTTGCCTGAATCGGAATATCAAGTCCTACCATTTTACCAATTACCGGAGCCCAGACACCACAGGCATCTACAATATTTTTAGCATAAATATCTTCTTTTTCTGTATGAATAATAAATGCATTTCCGTCTTTTTCAATTCCTGTTACCCGATTATGAAGCGAAAGCACCGCTCCCTTTTTCTCTGCACCAAGGGCAAGCCCATACGCAAGACCAATCGGATATACAGATCCATCAGTAATAGTTTCCAGACCTCCATAGACATCTTTTGCAAGAAATGGCTCATCGTCCTGAACTTCTTTCTGATCCATCATGCGCATCTGGATGCCGCATTTTTTCATATCTTCACAAAACTGGCTCGCGATTTCAAATTCTTCCTCAGTTTCTGTCAGAAAAAGGCTTCCTTTCTGCTTCCACTCCAGATCATAATCGAGTTCTTTGGCAAGTTCCGGAAACATTCTCTGGCTTTCCCTTGCAAATAATGCATCAAATCCAGGCTGTTTATCACAGACAAGTACGTTCCCATCACTTCGGCTGCTTGTGGACTCTGCAATATCCCCCGCATCAATTAAAACAACTGATGCTCCCTTTTTAGCATTGTAATAAGCAACGGAGGAACCAATTGCCCCCGCACCGATTACTGCTACATCAAATGCTTTACTCATGATCACAAGCCTCCTTTCCATCTTCCGCCAATTCTCCAAATGTAACCGGACGAACCGGTGGCCGATCTGTACTTCCTGTTATCTCATCTGCACGTTTTCCTGTTTCTTCTGCAAGAATTCTGCTTACCAGCTTACCGCATGTTCTCCCCTGGCAAAGTCCCATTCCTGCACGTACGCGGCGCTTAATCTCTGTCACAGAAGTTGCTTTATATTCACGGATTGCTTTTCTGATTTCCCCTGCTGTAATCTCTTCGCAGCGGCAAACAATCACATCATCATCAAGAACACCTTCCGGCTCAATTCGTTCAAATCCCTTTCCCGGTTCCGGAAGTCTCAGACGGCGCATTGTTCTAACTTCATCAATGTGCTCTTTCGGAACTGCCATCGTAATGACCGGCGTATGATCATTTCGAACCGGATTCATAACTCTGACAACCGTTCCTTTACATACAAATTCTCCTCCGCGGCTCAATGCATCTACCACATCTCCTTTTTCCGGAAGCGGCAGATATTCAAATGGAAAACTAATTGTTGCCTCTGTTTCACTATATGTTTTATCTACAACAAAAATTGCAAGACCTGAACACGCTGCCACGCACATTCCGCATCCGGTGCATTTTCCGCGATCGATCTGCGGGGTATTCGTAATTGGCTCTCCAACTGTAATTGCATGAAACGGACATGCCCCCTCACATGGATTACATGGAATTTCCTGTACACATTCTGCAATTGCCACTGGCCCTTGTGCAAAACGCTCTTCTGTCGGCCAGCCATTTGCTGCTTTAATCTCTTCCATTGTCGGATACCCGTCATAGATCACTCCTGATTTCTTTTCCATTATTTGCGAGCCCCCTTTTCCAGCACTCTTTCCTTCGCACTCATTCTTCGTTCTCCAAATGGTCCCTGACGAAGTGACAAAAGTCGTTCATTAATTTCTTTCTTTCTCTCAACAGCCATTTCCGGCGCCAAATGCCCAAGAGCTTCCGCCGCTGCCGCACCTGCAAGACGACCTTCATCCATAGCCGTACTTGCTTCCTCAACTCCTGCGGTATCACCTGCCACATAAATTCCGTCCACGCTTGTTTCCATATTTTCATCATGCATCGGCATCCAACCACCAAGCTCAGGGATAAATTCATGGTGTACCCCTGCCATCTGCGCAAGCTCTGACAGCGGTCTTAATCCGACTGCGACACAGATAACATCTACATCAACCGCCATTTCCGTTCCTTTTAATATCTTTCCATTTTCAAATCTTGCAATGACAGCACGTTCTACTTTATCTGTTCCCTGTGCCTCTGCAATCGTATGTCCGAGGAAGAACGGAACGCCGGCTCTTTTTAATTTTGCTGCATGAACGCCGTATGCTCCGATCTTTGGCATTCCTTCAACAATTCCAACAACATCTGCGCCTGCCTGAAGCAACTGATACGCAACAATTACTCCGACGTTTCCTGAGCCGACCATCAGAACACGTTTTCCCGGCAATACACGGTTTACATTTACCATTGTCTGCGCTGCGCCTGCTCCCATAACGCCTGGAAGTGTCCACCCCGGAAAACGCAGCGGATTTTCTGCTCCCCCTGTACAGATCAGAAGTTTTTCAGCTTCTACAACCTCTGTCACACCATCACGCAATACTGCTACACGCTTATCTGAGAAAATTCCGATCACGGCACTGTTAAGCCAAACTTCAACGCCGCTTTCCTCTGTATCTTTTAATAGCTGCTTTCCGATATCAATTCCGCGAACTCCTGCGCTGTGAGCTTTGGAACCAAAGAATTTATGAAGCTGTTTGAAAAGCTGTCCTCCCGCTTTTCTATTTTCATCAATAACAAGCACTTCACACCCGTGGCTTTTCGCCTCAATTGCAGCTGCAAGACCAGCCGGTCCGCCGCCGATGATCACTACTTCTTTTTTCATTCCCGGATCCTCCTTTTTCCGTATCCTTCCTGTGTCTCGATTACCATACCATCTTCTACCGGAGTAATACATGTTCGTACATTAGGTTTTCCATTCACTGTCATAACACAATCCGTACACTGGCCGATTCCGCAAAAAATCCCTCGCGGTTCATGATTTTTTGCAGTATGCCTATGTACCATCATACCATTTGCCATCAGAACTGCCGCAATCATTTCTCCGCTCCTTGCTGTCAGTTTTTTTCCGTCAACCGTAATCTCAACCATCTCTGTCGGTTCCTGATCTCCCAAAATCGGATGCTCTGTCACTCTCATTTCATCCATGTTTTTACTCTCCCTTCTTAATTATGCTAATTGATATCCCATCGGAAAAATATCATCCGGATCGAGAACAAATGTATGAATTCCAGTTACCCATGCCTTTCCGGTTACTTCCGGAATCACTGCAGGAATTCCTGATACCTCGGCATTCCCAAGATAGGTGCACTTAAACTGGCTTCCGATAATACTCTGATGTATAAATGATTCTCCTAACTGAATCTTACCCTTTTTCGCAAGTACAGAAAGCTTTGCCGATGTTCCTGTTCCACAAGGAGACCTGTCGATTGCTCCCGGAGGAATAATTACCGCATTCTTTACCGCACCATCTTCCTGTCCTGACGGTTCATAAAACTCCACATGTGTTACATGATTCTCAAATGGAATTTCCGGATGAACAACGTGGATCTGTTCATTAATGTATGTTTTTAATCTGTTTCCTGCTGCGATAAGTTTAGATGCCTGTTTTGGTTCAACACTCAGTCCCACAGATGACGCCGGTAAGATTGCATAAATATTGCCTCCATAAGCAATATCCATCTGAACTTCGCCATATTCTTCCGTTTTAACGACCGCATCTTCTGCCATAACAAACGCCGGTGCATTTACAAACGTTACACTAACTGCTGTGTTATCCTTCACTTCAATTTTAAGTCTTACAAGACCTGCTGCTGTATCAAGTGTCACATGTGTATAAGGTTCCTCAATTTCGACCATTCCTGATTCAATCAATGCCGTTCCAACACCAATGGTGTCATGTCCGCACATCGGCATCCAACCGCCTACTTCAAAATAAAGAACTCCAAAATCAGCTTCCTCTCTGCAAGGTTCTGTGATGATCGTCCCTGACATAACCTCATTTCCTCTCGGTTCATATGTCAGAAGCTGTCTTACCCAGTCTCCCTCTGTAGACATATATTCCAGTTTTTCAATCATCGTTTTGCCTGGAATTTTGGGAATTCCGCCGAGTACATTTCTAGTCGGCTCTCCACAGGTATGAGTGTCAATCGTATGAAAAGTTTTCTTAATTTTCATATCCTGCTTTTCTCCTCTCTACTACACTAAATTTGTTTTGTACCGTGTTCTAGACTATGGTTTAAATCTTGTTTTCATTATAACATTTATTTACTCTATGTCAATCGTTTTTTCATATATGTGAAATTATTGACTTTGTGTGTGAATTTTTTGACTATTGTTTTTTTAGCATATTCTTCACATTATTCCTCGTTAAATTTTTATTACATTAATATAAATCAAGATTTTTATCATTTTTAGATTATTCCTCGTTAAATTTTTATTACATTAATATAAATCAAGATTTTTATCATTTTTAGATTAATAAAGATCTGTTATTGTGATTTTTTATCTTCTTTTTAAGCATTCTATTTTTTCATATATGTGAATTTCCAGAAAGTTGACGTTTCACCCAAAAAAAGATATACTGAACTTAACAAAACACAGATGAAAGGAGCTCCTGCCATGAACCACAATTTACCAATCGGCGAAAAGATCAAAGCTCTTCGCAATGCAAATAATCTTACTTTAAAACAATTGGGGGAGATGACAAATCTGTCGGTCGGTTTCCTGTCTCAAATGGAACGCGGCATGTCTTCCATCGCCATTGATACGTTAGAAAAGATCGCTTCAGTACTTAATGTCAGCCTTACAAGTTTCTTCGAAGATTCTTCTCCAACCGGAGAGACTGTTGAAAACGAAGATCCCGTTATCCATAGCTTTGCACAACACGCAACCCCTGTCAGCAGTCAGATCATTCAGACAGTTTTGAGCAAAGATGTTATGGCTTTTGATCTTCTTCCAAGACTTTTTGATCTTATGCCCTTTGCAAATGACGAAGAGGAACATTTGGAAATGTATAGTCATAAGGGCGAGGAATTTATTTATATTCTAGAAGGTATCGTAACAATTCATGTAGACGGCCGACAATATATTCTCTATCCCGGCGACAGTATCCAGATTCACTCAAATGAAGAACACAACTGGCGAAACTGTACAAACAAAACAGCACGTCTTCTTTCCGTAAACGTACCGAATCCGTTCCGTCATCCGGAAGAGGGACATATTATGCCGCTATAATTTTCATCCAGCCATATACACATCCTTCTTTTTTTCAAAAAATCATAAATATATCTGTAAAGTATTTTAAAAAGCTTTTCTCTTTCTTCCTGCTTTCGGGCAAAACGCCGAAGTTGCAAAATCTGAAGAATTTTGTAAAAAATCTATGGACGAATCGTCCTGTTTATGAGAGAATAAATATATATGGTGTTAAAAGTTTATCAACCATTTATCATTCAAGCAGAATATATGCATTTGAAAGGAGTTTTTAACATGATTTATTCACATGAAGTACAGATGATGTGTCCTGTAGCACAGGGTGCCAATCACGGACCAGCTCCAATCCCGGAAGAAGCAAAATGGGTAAAAGCAAAAGAAGTGAAAGACATTTCCGGTTTAACACACGGTATTGGCTGGTGTGCTCCGCAGCAGGGAACATGTAAATTAACACTGAACGTAAAAGATGGTATCATCCAGGAAGCACTGGTTGAGACAATCGGATGCTCAGGTATGACTCATTCTGCAGCTATGGCTTCTGAAATTCTTCCTGGCAAGACAATTCTTGAAGCTTTAAATACAGACCTTGTTTGTGACGCTATCAATACAGCTATGAGAGAATTATTCTTACAGATCGTATACGGAAGAACACAGAGCGCATTCTCAGAAGATGGTCTTCCGATCGGTGCCGGACTTGAGGACTTAGGAAAAGGTCTTCGCTCTCAGGTTGGTACAATGTACGGTACACTTGCAAAAGGTCCTCGTTACCTTGAAATGGCTGAAGGATATGTTACAGGTATCGCTCTTGATGAGAACAACGAAATCATCGGATACAAATTCGTAAGTCTCGGAAAATTCACAGACTTCATCAAAGCTGGCGATACACCAAACGAAGCATGGGAAAAAGCTCAGGGACAGTATGGCCGCGTTGCTGACGCTGTTAAGATTATTGACCCAAGAAAAGAGTAATCAGTCATAATAATATAGGAGGACAATGAAATGGCTTTATTTGAATCATATGAAAGAAGAATTGATAAAATCAATGAAGTATTAAACAGCTATGGAATTGCTTCACTGGAAGAAGCTGAAAAGATCACAAAAGATGCTGGACTTAATGTTTACGATATGGTAAAAGGTATCCAGCCGATCTGTTTCGAAAATGCATGCTGGGCATACATCACAGGTGCTGCTATCGCAATTAAAAAAGGTTGTACAAAAGCAGCAGACGCAGCTGCAGCAATCGGTGAAGGACTTCAGGCTTTCTGTATTCCGGGTTCTGTAGCAGATCAGCGTAAAGTAGGTCTTGGTCACGGTAACTTAGGTAAGATGTTGCTGGAAGAAGATACAGACTGCTTCGCATTCCTTGCAGGTCACGAATCTTTCGCAGCTGCAGAAGGTGCTATCGGTATCGCTGAGAAAGCTAACAAAGTTCGTCAGAAACCACTCCGTGTTATCTTAAACGGACTTGGAAAAGATGCTGCAAAAATCATTTCCAGAATCAATGGTTTCACATATGTAGAGACAGATTATGACTACTACACAGGTGAATTAAAAGAAGTTGCAAGAACATCTTACTCAGATGGTCTTCGTTCAAAAGTAAACTGCTACGGTGCAAATGATGTTCGCGAAGGTGTTGCTATTATGTGGAAAGAAGGCGTTGATGTTTCTATCACAGGAAACTCTACAAACCCAACACGTTTCCAGCACCCGGTTGCAGGTACATACAAAAAAGAATGTATCGAAGCTGGAAAGAAATACTTCTCTGTTGCTTCAGGCGGTGGTACAGGACGTACACTTCACCCGGACAATATGGCAGCAGGTCCTGCTTCTTATGGTATGACAGATACATTAGGACGTATGCATTCTGATGCACAGTTCGCTGGTTCTTCTTCTGTTCCGGCTCATGTTGAGATGATGGGACTGATCGGTGCTGGTAACAACCCAATGGTTGGTATGACTGTTGCTGTTGCAGTTGCTGTAGAAGAAGCTGCTAAAGAAGGTAAATTCTAAGAATCATTGATTTCCAAATCTGTATCTCAGATTTACTGAAATAAATTTAGGGCAGAAACATAATGTTTCTGCCCTATTTTCACTTCTATGAAATTTCTTCCGCCACCATTTTCCAGAATTTTGGTTTTTTCTGGAATCTCTTTAATTCTTCTTTATCAAAATCAATCGTTAGATACCCATTCCCAACAGAAGTATCTTCGGTCACATATTCAAAGCCAATCTCAATTCCTTCTCCTGTCAGCATAAATATTGGAGAAATCCTCTCTTCACCACTGTCGCCTTCAAAGAAATGTTCCAGTTCTTTTGCATCATAAACATTTACAAATCCATTTTCCGGATAGTGATCCATGGCTTCTTCTTTCCACATGTTTGCAAATGTATGATTAGTACTAATCACATCTTTCAAATCATATATTTCTCCGCTCTTTACATTCGCAACAACTGAACGAAGTCCTACCCGGATATTGTTATAATTTCCAACACTGTAATAATCTTCAAAAGCTACACAGAGCAAGTTTTCATCCTGATAAGTGACTTTATAATTCACTTGTGATGCCACAACTGCTTCTTGCTGCATCATCCATTCTTTCATCTCTTCTGTCGGATTTTCATAGTATGTTATGACAGTTTCTCTTGCACAATTTTTCAGCTTCTCATTAAGTTCTTTTTCTACCTTTTCTGAGAGTCCGCTTAGCTGCGGATAATTAATATTATAAGAAATAAAATACGCTGATGATCTGTCACTTTCAAATGCATCATTTTCTTCTTCAATCTCATACCCTGCATTTACGGCAATATATGCTTCTGCCTGTAAAATACCGTCATTTTCCTCCTCTGGTTCTTCTTCCGGCATCGGAATCATCTTCTCATCAAACGGAATTTCCTGTGCATAAGTCCGTCCGGTTTCTTTTTGTCTTTGTACCGTTCCAAATACGAAAAAAGCTAACACCCCTAAAATGAACACAAGAAACATAATGCCTGCCATAACTGCAATTCCAATATACAGACCTGTATTGGATTTTTTCTTAGCCTGATTCTGCTGACAGCATTTCTGAACAGACATTCGAAGCGTCTTTTTCATCATTCCATACTCCGGCACAAATGCGCCTTCCTCTTCAAATCCAAGTTCCCGGTATAATGTCTCTTTCTCCGGAATCGTCTTTACTGTCAGATGTGTATACATATTTGAAGTCACCGCAAGACGGCAAGCCTCCTGCAGAAGCTTGGCTTCTAAATGCTCTTTTTGATAACCCGGATCCGTATACATAAAGAGCACTTCTCCTTGTGTGTCCAGTTCCAAAGCCCCGCATACTGTTTCTTTTTCATAAGCTGCAAACAGCAAAATCTTACCTGTCTGATAACGTTCTAATTGATTTTCATATTTTAAAAATGCAAGAAATGCTTCTTTCCCTTCTTCTGTATAGCGTGCCAGATCTTGTTTCCAGAACATCTGAGCCGAGAAATTCAGTACATTCCATAATTCCGTTTCTTTTACAATTCTAATCTGCATTCTTTTCCTCCATTCTGCTGTCACATACTGTTTCTTGAACAGACAGTGTATCCTCCAACTCTTCTCTGAGAATTTCAATCGCCCGTTCTACAGAAGCTTTTCGTATTTCTTCCCGTGTTCCATGAAAATGACATTCTTCTACACGAATCCTGTTATTTAAACAACATCCGATATACACCAACCCTACCGGTTTTTCTTTTGTTCCTCCTGTCGGCCCGGCAATTCCTGTCGTTACAAGCGCAGCATTCGCATTAGCTATTGTTGCTGCTCCCCGCGCCATCTCTTCTGCTGTCTGGCTGCTGACCGCTCCAAATTTCTCCAGCGTTTCATGAGCCACTCCTAAGATTTTCTCTTTCGCTGCATTAGATAAGTAATATGTCCTTCTTCATACACTTCAGACGCACCGGAAACATTCAGAAGACGTCCTGCAAGGAGACCGCCGGTACAGGATTCTGCTGTAGTAACCTTCCATTTTCTTTCTCTTAATACTTCTATTACCATCTCTTCTATCGCTTTTTTCATCTATTCCTCTCCTGTTTTCATTTTCCCCAAATATCTGTATTAGTTAATATTATAACACGTTTTTTATCACGAATGGCTAATTACACACTTTTTTCATATTTCTCTATCAAAAAAATCCTGCCAGGGGAACTTTGCTCTACCCTGGCAGGACTTTCCATTATTTTTTACATACCGCCTCTTGTAAGGACTTCTTTATTCTTTGCAATATAATCTACAAGTGAGATGATCGTCAGCGCCAATGATACCCAAATCAGAACTGTTCCGATTGTATCAAAAATACCGCCAAGATCCATGATCAATACGACAATCATTAACATTTGAAATGTTGTTTTGAATTTGCCCCAGTAACTTGCAGCAATAACAATTCCATTGTCTGATGCAACAAGACGGAATCCGCTAATAATAAATTCACGGCTGATAATAATAATTACAATCCATGCCGCCAGTTTTCCGTTCTCTATGAGACAGATCATTGCAGCAGAAACAAGAAGTTTATCTGCCAGCGGATCCATAAATTTTCCGAAATTTGTTACCAGATTGTATTTTCTTGCGATTTTCCCATCCAAAAGGTCTGTCAAACTAGCTATGATAAAAATTGCAAGGGCAATCCACTTTCCGGAAGCGCCGCCCAGATCCGTCAGCATAAATACTACGAAAAACGGAATCATCAGCACACGCAGTACCGTTAATTTATTTGGTAAATTCATGATAATAACTCTCCTATCAAATCGTATTCCTGTGCTCCGGTCACTTTTACCATTGCAAAATCTCCGGAAACAAGTTCTTCATCTGTCATAATAAAAATCAAACCGTCAACATTCGGCGCATCCTTGTAAGTCCTTCCTACATAGGCATTCTCATCTGCCACCTTGCCCTCAATCATCACAAGCACCGTCTGCCCGATCATGTTTTCTGCAAGCTCAAAAGCAATATCTTGCTGAAGCTCCATAAGTTCTGCCTGACGATCTTCCTTAACCTCTTCGGGAATCTGATGCTCAAATTCTGCTGCCGGAGTATCTTCTTCCGGTGAATAAGTAAATACACCAAGTCGATCAAATTCTATCTGATCGACAAAATCCATAACCTCTTCGTGCTGTTCCTCGGTTTCTCCCGGAAATCCTGTGATCAGTGTCGTTCGGATGCAAATATCCGGAATTTCTTCCCGTAAACGTTCCACCGTCTCGATCAACTGCGCTTTTGATGTGCGCCGTCCCATCCGTTTTAAAATCGCATCGCTGGCATGCTGGATTGGGAGGTCAATATAATGACAAATCTTTGGCTCTTCTTTCATAACCTGGATCAATTCTTCTGTAATCTCTTCCGGATAGCAATAAAGAATACGAATCCACCGAAGTCCGCTGACTTTACAAAGCGCCCGCAAAAGCTTTGGAAGGGATTTCTCGCCGTAAATGTCTTTGCCGTATACCGTTGTTTCCTGTGCCACCAGAATCAGTTCTTTTACGCCCTGCTCTGCCAGATACTCTGCTTCTTTTACAAGGCGCTCCATTGGAACACTGCGATAATTTCCGCGTATTTTGGGAATGATACAGTAAGTACAGTGCTTATCACAGCCTTCTGCAATCTTCATGTAAGCATAATGACCACCGGTTGTCACAATCCGCTTTTCATCTACAAGCGGAAGTGCATTCACATCGTTGACAATCAGCTTATGTTCTCCGTGAAGCGCAGCTGCAATTGCTTCGAGAATCTTATCATAAGAAGTTGTACCAAGCACTGCATCTACTTCCGGAATCTCATCCATAATTTCCTGTCGATAACGTTCAGCCAAACATCCTGTAACTATAAGCGCTTTCAGTTTCCCATTTTTCTTCCATTCAGCCATCTCAAGAATGGTGTTAATACTCTCTTCTTTTGCATCATGGATAAAACAGCATGTATTAATCACAATAATGTCCGCACTAGCCTCATCATCAACCATCTGATATCCGTGTTTTGCCAGCATTCCAAGCATCACTTCTGTATCTACCAGATTCTTATCACATCCGAGAGAAATAAACAATAAATTCATCAATCTGTTTCTCCTGTCTTCCTATATTTTTAGAAGGCAGATACCGGATCCGGCATCTGCCTTTTTATGCTACTCTTCTTCTGAGTTTTCTGCAATAATCTTAATCTTTCCATTGTTCAATTCACTGATTGCAATAGAAAGCGGTTTATCCTTGTCCTTTGCCGGAACAAGCGGTTCTGCTCCTGCAATGATCTGTCTTGCACGTTTTGCAGTGGCAAGTACAATGGAATAACGGCTGTTAACAATCTTTGTTGCACCTTCTTCCACGTCCTGATTTACTACTCTCATCAAATCTGTATAAGATGGATGTAACATAAATTATTCTCCTTTCATTTGAGCTTCTTGAAGCTCTGTTCTAATCTGTTCTATAAAATTCTGATTTCGGAATGTCCTGCGATGCTCACTCTGAATAATCTGATGCATCTCTTCCACACAGATTTCCAGCTTATCATTAATTACGAGGTGATCATACCGATCCATGAACTGCGCTTCTTCTGCTGCGCGTTTCATTCTCGCTTCAATGACATCCATCGTCTCTGTTCCCCTGCCGATCAACCGTTCTTTTAATGTCTCAGCATCCGGCGGTGTCACAAAGAGGAGCAATGTGTCAGGAAACTTCTCCTTAATCTTAAGTGCGCCTGAATTTCAATTTCCAGAATCACATCTTTTCCGGCAGATAACTGTTCTTCCACATACGCCTTTGGTGTGCCATAGTAGTTATCCACGTACCTAGCATACTCTATCAGCTCATCTTTCGCAATCATTTTTTCAAATTCTTCTTTTGTACGGAAAAAATATTCCACACCATTTTTCTCGCCTTCCCGCGGATTTCTTGTTGTGGCAGATACCGACAGCGCATAGCGATCATGATAACGATTCATCAGCGCTTTCATCAGTGTCCCTTTCCCTGCGCCCGAAAAACCGGATACAACGATTAAGATTCCCTGTGTTTTCATCTGTTCACCTTCCAAACTCTTTATTCAATATTCTGAATCTGTTCCCTGACTTTTTCAATCTCCGTCTTCAAATCAATGGCAATATTAGAAATCTCCAGATCATTTGCCTTAGACAGAATGGTATTCGCCTCCCGATTCATCTCCTGAGCAATAAAATCAAGCTTTCGCCCGATTCCTTCATCGCTCTCCAATGTTTCCTTCATATGTGCGATATGACTCTTAAGGCGTACTACTTCTTCATCGGTACAGATCTTATCTGCAAAAATAACTACTTCCGCTGCAATCCTTCCCTCATCAATCTGAGTATCTTCCAGAAGTTCCTTTACTTTTTCTTCTAATTTTTCCCGATATTCAGAAACAATCTGCGGGGAACGCTCTTCGATCAGTGTAATCTTCTCCAACATTCCATCCAGCTTGCCAAGCAGATCTTCTTTCAGATGTGCCCCTTCTGCTGTCCTTGTCTCAACAAACTGTGTAAATGCTCCTTTTAACGCCTTCTCAAGACTGCTCCAGAGCTCTTCCTCATTCTCTGTCTGTTCTTCCATCGTCAGCACTTCCGGATAGCGTGATAATGTAGAAACACGAATATCATTCTCTAATCCAAATGTCTCTTCCATCATCTTAAAACATTCCATATATTCTGCTGCAAGGGATTCATTATATTTCAAAACGCCCTGTGTCTCTGTCATATCTTCATATGTAATGAAAATATCAACTTTTCCACGCTGTGCATACTGCTTCAGCAGCGTTCTGATCGCAGATTCAAAAAAACTGAGTTTCTTCGGCATACGGATGTTGATATCCAAATATCTATGGTTCACACCCTTCATCTCTACCGTAAATTTGCGTTGTGCTTCAGAGACTTCAAATCTTCCAAAGCCTGTCATACTTTTTATCATTGAAATTTCCTCTTTAACTTCCTCATTCAGTATTTGACTATTTGGCACTAAATTTTATTATAAAACATTTTAAAATAGCCGTCAATTCCCTGCTCTTATGAATTTTATAAATCTGCTGAAGCATCCAGAAGAAATTCTGTAATCAGTTCAATACAGCCTTCCACATCTTTCTCATCTGCCACTTCGGCCGGCGAATGCATATAGCGAAGTGGAATTGATACAAGAACTGTCGGGATTCCTTCATTGGCGAAATGAATCTGGTCAGCATCTGTACATGTCATTCCGGATCCCGTTTCAATCTGATAAGCAATGTCTGATTTTTCAGCACATGTTTTCATCTTGGCATTCATTGATTTTACGATGAGAGGATTGATACAAAGAACCGGTCCTTTCCCAAGCTCAACACGTCCGGCATCCCCATCATGTACGCCTGCATAATCACTTGTATAGGTAACATCTACTACAATAGCCGCATCCGGTTTTACACGTTCTGCTGTCCAGCGGGCGCCATTTTTTGTTGTTTCTTCTCCGACTGTTGCTCCTGCATACACACCGCAGCTGCATCCTCTTTCTTTTGCACGTTTCAGCGCTTCCATAATGATAAAGACTCCGAGACGGTCATCCAGAGCTCTTGCTGTAAATCTGCCGCCTGCAAGCTTTCTAATACAGGTATCAAACACAACTCCGTCTCCCGGCTCTACCAGTTTCTCTGCCTCTTCTCTGCAAGAAGCGCCGATATCCACAAGAAAATCAGAGGCTGACAGATCTTGTTTTTTCATCAGTTCTCTTGTAATCTGTACTACACCATAGACAACACCGTTCGCTGTCTCAATCTGTACACGCTGCCCCGGATAAGTATGCGGAATAATTCCACCATATCTTGAAACATGAAGCATTCCATCTTCCGCAATATGTGTTACCATAAGCCCAATCTCATCTGCATGTGCCGCAAGAAGAATCTTCTTCTCTGCCTGCGGATTCAAAACACAAACAGTATCGCCAATAGCATCTGTACGAATCTCATCCGCATAAGAAGCCATTTCTTTCTGAAGTACTTCCTGAAGCTTCTCCGGAAAACCTCCTACTGAAATCTGATTTAAAATGTCTGTCAAAAATTTTTCATTCTTCATGATATTGTCTTCCTTCTCCTGATTATTTTTTCATCATTTATTCATAAATCGGATATCTTTCACAGATATGTCCAACACGTTCGCGAATTTCATCCGCCTTCGTTTCAAATTCTGTTGCTGCAAGTTTGATACAGTGTGCAATTTCCGGCATATCCTGTTCTTTCAGCCCTCTCGTAGTAATCGCAGGCGTTCCGATTCTCACACCGCTTGTCACAAACGGACTCTCTGGATCATCCGGAACTGCATTTTTATTGACGGTAATATATACTTCATCCAGACGATTCTGAAGTTCTTTTCCTGTAATATGCATATTTCTCAAATCTACAAGCATCAAATGATTATCCGTTCCACCGCTGACAAGTTCAAATCCTTCCTGCATCAGCGCTTCTGCCAATGCTTTCGCATTTTTCACTACCTGTTGCTGGTATTCCTTAAATTCCGGTTTCAGCGCCTCTCCGAAGCAAACTGCCTTTGCACCGATTACATGCATCAGCGGTCCTCCCTGTGTTCCCGGAAAGATTGCCTTATTAATCGCTTTCGCATATTGTTCTTTACATAAGATCATACCGCCTCGTGGTCCGCGCAGCGTCTTATGAGTTGTAGTCGTAACTACATCTGCATACGGAACCGGACTCTGATGCAGCCCGGCTGCTACAAGTCCTGCTATATGCGCCATATCTACAAAGAGATATGCCCCGACTTCTTTTGCAATCTCCGCAAACAGATCAAAACGGATTTCTCTTGGATAAGCAGATGCCCCCGCAACGATCATCTTCGGCTGACACTCTTTCGCAATCTTCCGAATCTCTTCATAATCAAGTACGCCTTCCCGATTCACTCCGTACGGTACAAAATGATACAGCAGTCCTGATGCATTTACCGGTGAACCATGTGTCAGATGTCCTCCATGCTCCAGATTCAATCCCATTACCGTATCTCCCGGCTTAAGAAACGCCTGATACACTGCCAAATTGGCATTCGCTCCGCTGTGCGGCTGAACGCAGGCATGTTCTGCACCAAAAAGCTTCTTTGCTCTCTCAATTGCCAGCTCTTCAAGTACGTCAATCTCTTCACAGCCTCCGTAATAGCGCTTTGCCGGATAGCCTTCCGCATATTTATTTGTCGGAACTGTTCCCATCGCAAGCATAACTGCCGGAGATACAACATTTTCTGAAGCAATCAATTCCAGATTTCTTCGTTCTCTTTTCATTTCCTGAAACAATGCTTCTCCTACTTCCGGATCATGTTCTTTCACATAATTCATAACTTCTGTAATTAAATTCATCGCCGTTCCTCCTTCTGTGTCAATTAAGCATATCATAATATTTATCTTACCATATCCAGGACATTTTTGAAATACACCGGACAAAAGAATTCCATTCTTTTCCCATTTATGTTCTTCTGAATTTCCTCTTGAAAATCAGATACAAATACGGCACAATAGAAACATCAAACTAATAAGAAAAGAGGAATGATTATGGCATTTGATGGAATTACCGTTGCAAACCTTGTACAGGAATTAAATGCATCATTAAACGGTGGCCGTATTTATAAAATCGCACAACCCGAAAGTGACGAATTGTTACTCACAATTAAGACTCCAGCCGGACAAAAGCGTCTTCTCATCTCTGCAAGCGCTTCTCTTCCGCTTATCTATTTGACAGCAGATAATAAACCGAGTCCAATGAACGCACCTAATTTCTGTATGCTTTTAAGAAAACATATCAGCAATGGTCGGATCATTTCAATTTCGCAGCCAAAACTTGAGCGAATTATTTCTATCGAGATCGAACATCTGGATGAACTTGGAGATCTTTGCCGCAAATACCTCATTGTAGAAATCATGGGCAAACACAGCAATATCATTTTCTGTGATACGAATCAACGAATCATCGACAGTATTAAACACGTTTCTTCTCAGATGAGTTCTGTACGCGAAGTGCTTCCCGGACGCACTTATTTTATCCCGGATACGATGGAAAAATCGGACCCTCTGACGGTTTCCGAAGCGGTATTCTCTGAACTCCTTATTAGAAAACCAATGTCGCTTTCAAAAGCAATTTACACAAGTTTTACCGGAATCAGCCCTGTTGCTGCAGAGGAAATCTGTCACCTCTCCGGACTGGATTCATCTATTCCTGCTTCCGAATTATCTAGTGATCTAATGCTTCATTTGTATAAACAATTCCGGATTTATTTTGATCAAGTAACAGAGGGCGCTTTTAAACCATGTATTTATACTGACGGAAAAGAACCGAAGGAGTTTTCTTCTCTGCCGCTGACACATTTTGCAGCCCTTCAGGCAATTCCATATGACTCCGTTTCCGCACTGCTTCAAGATTATTATTCTATGAAGAATACACTTACCCGGATCCGCCAGAAATCCGCTGATCTTCGTCATGTTGTACAGACTTCTCTTGAGCGCAACCGCAAGAAATATGAGCTGCAGTCAAAGCAGCTGCGAGATACAGAGGGGCGTGACAAATTCAAAGTCTACGGAGAATTGATCCATACTTATGGCTATCATCTTCCGGAAGGTTCCAAAAAACTGGAAGCACTCAATTATTATACAAATGAAATGGTAACCATTCCTCTGGATCCTGCAAAAACGCCACAGGAAAATGCACAGCGCTATTTTGAAAAATACAATAAACAGAAACGTACTTTTGAAGCGCTTTCCACGCTGATCCAGGAAACACAGGATGAGATTACTTATCTGGAATCTATCAGCAATGCCCTTGATATTGCGCTCGAAGAAGACGATCTCATTCAGATCAAAGAAGAATTAATGGAAACCGGCTATGTGAAACGAAAATTTTCCAAAAAGAAAGTCAAGATTACAAGCAAACCTTTTCACTATATCTCTTCTGACGGATATGATATTTTTGTAGGAAAAAACAATTATCAGAATGAAGAACTTACGTTCCAGGTGGCTACCGGAAATGATTGGTGGTTTCATGCAAAAGGCTGCCCCGGATCTCATGTCATTGTAAAAGCCAATAACGAAGAACTTCCGGATCGTACTTTTGAAGAAGCCGGTCGCCTGGCCGCATTTTATTCCAAAAATCGTGGAAATGATAAAGTCGAAATTGATTATATTCAAAAAAAACATATCAAAAAAGTAAAAAGCGCCAAGCCGGGATTTGTTATTTATCATACAAATTATTCTCTCGTCATTGACTCTGACATTTCCGGCATCCGGCAAATATAACCATAATAAAGGAGGATTCTAAATGATTTACTGGGAAAATACAGAATTGCAAATACGCTCCATGATAAAAGAAGATATTCCTTCTTTCACAGAAGCCTTTCTTGAGATGGGTTGGACTCCCAAACCGGAAATCCACGAACGCTACCTCAAAGAACAGGCTGAAGGAAAACGTTATATCTTTGTCGCACAATACAAGGGACAGACAGCCGGTTATGCGACTTTGCTTCCGCTTGCCTGTGACGGTCCTTACAAAGAATGTTATCCGGAAGTTGTGGATTTTAATGTCTGGGAGAAATTCCGCCGTCATGGAATTGGAAATCATATTCTCGATGCAGCCGAAAACTTCGCCGCTTCTTTCAGCGATCACATCTGTCTTGGTGTCGGTCTCTATTCCGGCTATGGAAGTGCTCAGCGCATGTATGTGAAACGAGGATACATTCCCGACGGCAGCGGAATCTGGTGGAACCAAAAACCATTGCCGCCGTATGCTGACTGCTGCAATGACGATGACCTCGTGCTATTTCTTGCAAAAGAGCTAAGGAAAGCGTAAACTCTTTTATCTGCTTCCTTTTAAATGATCTATGAACTGTTGCGCGGTGCGGCCGGACAGCCCGCCGTGTGTCAGTTCCCAGCGATTCGCTTCTAAAAGCAGTTGCTCCTGCGGAAGTTTAATTCCATTTCTTTTGGCAAGTTCACATACAATCTGCTGAAATTCCTTCTTTGCCGGAGAATCAAAGAAAATCGTTTCACCAAACCGAGCCACAAGGGATAATTTTTCCTGCACCGTATCATTTGCATGAATATCACTGTCATATTCCTCCCTGTCGCGGAATGACTCCCGGATCAAATGCCTCCGGTTAGATGTGGCATAGATCAGAATATTTTCCGGCTTCTTTTCCAGTCCGCCTTCTATTACCGCTTTTAAATATTTATATTCAATCTCAAATTCCTCAAATGACAGATCATCCATATAAATAATAAATCGATAATTTCTATTTTTAATCTGCTGAATCACCTCATGCAGATCCTGAAACTGATGCTTGTATACTTCAATCATCCGAAGTCCCTGATCATAATAGCGGTTTAAAATCGCCTTAATTGCAGAAGATTTTCCTGTACCGGCTGCACCAAACAGCAGACAGTTATTGGCACTTCTCCCCTCTACAAATGCTTCTGTATTCTGAATCAATTTCTTTTTAGCGGTTTCATAGCCGATCAAATCATCCAACTCCACATGAGCAGTCTTTGTAATTGGAATAATCTGCATCCGGTTCTCTGCGCGTTCTATGCGAAATGCCTTATGAAGACCAAATTTCCCCACACCATATTCCTTATAAAACTCAGCAACTGCATCTTGAAACGCTTGCAGATTCTTCGCATCTGCAAGTTCTTTCGTCAAATGCTCAATCCGATCACGAATTCTTCTGTTAAATGCTGTACCGTGACGATTTCCCACATGATATTCCTGAATCATGTTCAAAACGACTCCTTCCGAATCTTTGCACAGACAACTCAGATCAAGAGCAAACAATTCCCGGAAAATTTCAAAATCATGGGCAGCCACTTCGCCAAGCGTACCTTCTGCGACTCCTGAAATCTCACATGCCATACTGTACGGATTCTCATGGCTGGCGAGCAGGATAGTCAAATACGCCTGCCAAAGATTCCCTTTCAGTCCATACTGATCCGCCAAACAAGAAGTTGGTTCAGTGTCTCAAAAAAACATCTTTTTTCTTCTTCCGCATCTGCTGTTTTTCCGCAATGCTCTGTTAAATATTCGACCTTACGCATAATTTGTTCCTGAGGCATATTCCGGTATAGTAATAGTTCATCACTTCTCATCTTTCTCACATCCTTTTTTCTCATCTGACTGCTTCTGCATAATTTCCGAGAATTTTCAAAGTTCTTGTCTCCTCCCGGAGTCCTCTAATTGCATTTTTCACCGCACTGTCTGCCAGATTTCCTTCAAAATCAATGAAGAACCGATATTCCCATGTCTTTCCTTCCACCGGTCTGGATTCAATCTTTGTCATATTCAGATCATTGTAAATGAAATGCGACAAAATATGATACAGCGAACCACTCTCATGCGGTACTTCAAAGCAGATGCTGATCTTATCCGCATCCGGCAGGAAAATTTTCTGATTTGTAATCACAATAAAACGGGTGGAATTATTATCTTCATCATTTACATGCTCTTTCAGTATTTCCAGTCCATGCACCTTAGCTGCATA
This sequence comes from Coprococcus sp. AF21-14LB, assembly GCF_003458885.1. Classification (NCBI taxonomy): domain Bacteria; kingdom Bacillati; phylum Bacillota; class Clostridia; order Lachnospirales; family Lachnospiraceae; genus Coprococcus; species Coprococcus sp. AF21-14LB. The sequence continues at coordinate 42,628 of NZ_QRVX01000009.1, forward strand.
GGCGCTGCAGATAGCAGCCTTATGAATATCCTGTTCACTCAGAACACGTTCTGCCGCAATCGCCGTATTCGCCACACTAATCTGCTGCCAGTTTCTGTGTTCATCCAGAAAATGCTCACACTGCATCAACCCCTGCGGATGGGAATACACTGCTTCAATCGTCTCCAGATCAGTTCCTTTTATACCAGATAGCGTATGTTCAATCGGAAGCACTACTTCTCCCACAATATAATTCTCATATGCCACAAGAAGATCATTTACTTCATTTACCCCGCCGGCAGAAGAATTCTCAATCGGAAGCACTGCAAAATCTGCTGTTCCTTCCTCCATCGCTTCCATTGCTTCCCGGAACGTCCTCACATGGAAACTATTGATATCTTCACCAAAATATTTCTGCATTGCTGCTTGTGTATATGCCCCTTCTGTTCCCGGAAATACAATTCTGGCGCCTTTCGTATCAAGTTCTTCTACACGAATAAACGGCAGACGACCGGAAGTTCCCTTCCTTGCAATCTCCTGATACTGCAACTTTCTGCTCATCGCCATCAACTGTTCGAACAACTCTTTAATTCCTTTTCGGTTAAATGCATTGGAAGCCAGTTCAGAAACAGCTGCCAGTTTCTGATTCTCCCGCTCCTTGTCAAATACTTTCTTCCCTGTTGCAATTTTATATTCTGCAACTTCTTTGCAGAGCTGCATCCGCTTCTCATACAGCGCTACGATCTCGCTGTCAATTTCATCAAGATTCTTTCTAATCTCTTCCAATGATATCATGTTCTTACCCCCTGATGTTATTCTATCTTTTTATTGTAACAGCCAAACGCTGCATTCGCCATAACAAAAATTATCTTCTTACTGATTTTTCTGTTGAAATCTTAGCACTTTTATTATAAGATAGATAGAGATTTCTCTGACATTCTATTAATTCAGAACTATTCAGAAATATCTCATCGTTTCAATTATACTATCGTATAGATCATCACAATTTACAAATTAAGAGGAGGTTTCTATGAGACATTTAATGAGTCCTTTGGACTTCTCAGTAGAGGAACTGGATCAACTTCTGGACCTCGCAAATGATATTGAACAGCATCCGGCAAAATATGCTCACGCATGTGACGGAAAAATTATGGCAACATTATTCTATGAACCAAGTACTCGTACAAGATTAAGCCACGAAGCTGCCATGTTACGGCTTGGCGGAAGCGTACTCGGCTTTTCTTCTGCCGACTCCAGTTCTGCTGCAAAAGGAGAAAGCGTTTCCGATACGATCCGCACTGTATCCTGCTATGCCGATATCGCTGCCATGCGTCATCCAAAAGAAGGTGCTCCAATGGTTGCCTGCCGTCACTCTTCTATTCCGGTAATCAATGCAGGAGACGGAGGACATCAGCATCCGACTCAGACACTTACAGACCTGTTAACAATCCGTTCTACAAAAGGACGACTGAACAACCTCAAAATCGGACTTTGCGGTGATTTAAAATTCGGGCGTACCGTACATTCTCTTATCCATGCCCTTGTTCGCTACGAAGGCATCAGTTTCGTACTGATTTCTCCTGAAGAATTAAGGCTTCCAAGCTATATCCGTGAAGACGTTCTCGACAAGAATCATATCCCGTATGAGGAAGTCGTACGTCTGGAAGATGCTATGCCTTCTCTTGATATTTTATATATGACCCGTGTACAGAAAGAACGTTTCTTCAATGAAGAAGACTATGTACGCATGAAAGATTTTTATATCCTGGATAAAAAGAAAATGGAACTCGCAAAAGAAGATATGTTTGTTCTTCATCCGCTTCCGCGTGTCAACGAAATTTCCACAGAAGTAGACGATGATCCGAGAGCCGCATATTTCCGTCAGGTACAATACGGTGTTTATGTGCGAATGGCACTGATTCTTACGTTACTCAATATTAAAGTTTCCTAGGAGGGCTGATTCATGGCTACAAACAGTACATTAAATGTCAGCGGCATCTCAGAAGGTGTCGTACTTGATCATATCCAGGCTGGAAAATGCATGGATATTTATAAATATCTGAACCTTGATAAACTCGACTGCACTGTTGCAATCATCAAAAATGCAAAGAGCAATAAAATGGGTAAAAAAGATATTATTAAAATCGAATGCCCAATCGACTATATCGATTTAGACGTTCTTGGCTTCATTGATCATAATATCACAATTAATATCATCCAGAATGATCGGATTATCGAGAAAAAACGGCTCCATCTGCCAAAAGAAATCAAAAACGTTATCCGCTGCAAAAATCCTCGCTGTATCACATCCATCGAACAGGAACTGGATCATATTTTCATTCTTACTGATGAGGAAAAAGAAATTTACAGATGTAAATACTGTGAAGAAAAATATGTAGGACATTTGAGAAAAAAATAGAATCAAAAATTAACTAAAATCGTATGATATACAAAGCATCTGCCCCGGACAGTTTCACAGACTGCCGGGGCATTTCTATACAATTCCTCTGCTCTATTTTCTTTCGGAGAATCCTGACAATTTTCTCTATCGTTTCAACCAATAATAAATAGTTTCTGCCGCAGCTCCTGTGGCATATTTGTTCTGGAATTCATAAAGCGGCGTCTCTGTCCATGCAGTTCCCGCAATATCCAGATGAATCCACGGAAGTCCTTCTGCAAACGCGCGGATAAATAGTCCTGCTGTAATCGTTCCGCATACGCTTCCGCCGATATTTTTAATATCTGCCACATCACTTTCAATCATTTTTTCATGCTCTCTGCCAAATGGAAGCAGCCAGTATTTTTCTCCGGATTTTTCGCTTGCCGCCTCAAATTCCTGCCAAAGCCCATGATCATCACACAGTACTCCGGCAATACTGAACCCAAGCATATTCACAACTGCTCCTGTCAATGTTGCGATATCAAGTATTCTCGTCGCACGTTCATGGTGGATGGCATATGTTACTGCATCTGCCAGAATCAAACGTCCTTCCGCATCTGTATTTCCGATTTCAATCGTCTTACCGGAATATGATGTAATCACATCTCCCGGAAGAAAACTTCCAGACGAAATTCTATTTTCACAAAGCGGCATCACCGCTGTTACATTTACTTTCTCTTTACGCTTTGCCAGTGCATAGACTGCCCCTGCAACTGCTGCTGCACCAGCCATATCTCCCCGAATTCCCGCCATACTGGAAGCTGGTTTCAGACAATAACCGCCTGTATCACATGTAACACCTTTTCCGACAAGCGCTGTTATTTCTTTCTTCAATGGTTCTCCCCGATAGCGCAGGATTACAAGATACGGAGGATACGCACTTGACTCTCCCACCGCCAAAAGCGCTCCCATTTCCAGCTTACGCATCTCATCTACCGTAACGATTTCCATTTCCACATTCGTATCTTTTACCAATTTCTGAATCTCTTCTGCAAAATCTGCCGGCCGGAGCTTATTCCCCGGACGATTTACCATTTCTCTTGCAAATGTAATTGCCTCGGTAATAACGGCTCCCTCTGCCACACATTGTTTCGCCCGTTCCAGATCTTTTCCCGGAATCCCAATTACCGATACCTGAAATTCTTTTTCTTCCTGCTGTGATTTGTATGTAGGCGCTTCATAAAGACCGAGACAGATTCCTTCCGTACATGCTGTCAGCACAGAAGCATCATTTTCCTCAAGAATACGATCCATCAAAATAGAAAACTGATATATTCGTGTCTGCTTCAGCGTTTTGCATGCTTTTGCCATCAACTCTTTCAGTATCGTTACATTTGTCAGATCTTCCTTTCCGGTTCCCACGAAAAGAATCCCTTCTTCCTGTGGAAAATAATACGTCTCCAAATACTCTCCGTGGAACGCTTTTTGTGCCTCTGCGTATTTGGATTCCTGCCAGTTATATTCTTCTCCGGCAAAGATTACCTGTGTTCCGATAATCTTGCCCCAAACAAATTCTATCATCTGCTATTTCCTCCGTTCGTTTCTCTATACTGCTCCTGACTGAATCATGCGAAGCAGCATATCTGCTGTTCCTACATTATATCCTGCTTCTCCATAAATTCCTGTCAAATCATGTCGGAGTACAAGAATAAATGGATACAAACCAGGCTCCCGAAACATTCTGCGGGCAAGCTGTTCTGCCTGTCCATTTCTTTTCTCTGTCAGACAGTATACTGACTTCAATGTTTCCCGCAGTTTCACATATGTCTGCTGCTGAAAATATTTCTCCTCCGCCACAATATAAACTGGTGTTCCGCCAAATTCTTCTGCACGTTCGATCAGTTCATTAAAAATGTGCTCCGTTGGTTCTTTACCAGGTTCTGCCCAGATATAAATCCCCGCGTGTTTGGCTGCCTGAAAACTTTCTCCGCTCGCTGTTTGAAAAGAAATCTCCGGCAGCGGTATCTCTGACAACATTTCCGATAATGCTGCTTCTTTTTTCTCCAGAATAACCTCTGTCCGGTTTCCCGCCGTAATCTGCTCATAACGCACTTTTGCAAAGACGTTTCCATTTGGCAGACGATTTGCTGTACAAATCCGATAAATGCCTTCCGGGACTTCTGTTTCTCTTCCAAGCACCACTTCCTGACATACCCGGAACTGACCATTTTTCAGCAAAGCTACACTATAATCTGTACGATACTTCCAGTTCTCTGGACCATTCAGAAAAAGTATTCCTGTCTTTTCTCCTGTCAGCCAGCAGAATGTTTCTTTTTCTTCTTTGCTTCGATAGGCCTGTGCTCGTCCGTCAATCAGAGACAATCTTGCCGGAATTCCCGCACACCGAAGGAGCGCTGTTTTCAAAATCTCCTTTGCTCCCACAATTCCATATCCGGATTCCAGACAAGCCTGCGGTGTATTCAAAAGTCCCTTATAACATTGAGATTCCACTGTCTTTACCTTTGATTCTACATATTGCTCCACCTTCTCCGGATCTGTTTGGAATGTATACAGATCCTTCTCCGGCACGATTGCTTCCAGTGCTTCCTTCCAACAAGTCAGGCGTTCCAGTCCAATTCTTGGCTGCAGCAAATACTCTTCAAATACCTGCGTTGGATATCTTCCCTCATATTTTCCTGCCCATTCTGCCTGTTTTTCTAAAACAGAAAAAGGGACTTCCCGCAAATCTTTTTCTGGAAGAAGATGCCAGATCTTCTCTATCCATCTATCCATATCCCGCTGCGTTTCCTGATCCCATTCCGAAGATTTTACCGTGTTTTCCCATCGGTCTTTCTCTGCGTTCCAGAAGACCTCGCGTTTTTTCTGCAAATGCCTTGCTGCGGCTGCAAGTTTTTCTTTTGCTGCTTTTGCTTTTTTATTAAGATTCCTGCATCCCGGCGCAAAACATTCCAATGTGTTCCATACGCCTGTCTTCCATGGATCTCTGCGGATCTGAATTTGGCATCTCGTATCTTCTTTTACCTGAATCAACTGTTCTCCATAACAGTCACCACAGCGCGCACTGAGCAGCAGCGTTCCAAAGCCTGTATAAATTTCATATTGCCCATACGCATTCGTTTTTCCATTCGCTATCTCAAGAAATGATGCGTAATTCATCACTTCACAGCAAATCTTTGCATCCTTTACAGCCTTTCCTTCCTCATCTATAACTTCTATCCGAAGAAGTGTTGTTTCCCCATAGCGTGAAAGTTCATTTAGCAATATCGCACATCCATCTTCTCCCGCTAATTGTTCCCCTTGACGCTTTGCCTCTTCATTTCCTCCAAAATACGGCGTATGAATCATCATTGCTCTTGAAGATGCTCCGTCAAACCATCCCTGGTCCAGAACTTCTTCCGGTTCACATGCCCCAAGATAATGCCATGTATCTCCGCACCAGATTTCTACCCAGGCATGATTGTCATCGCAATGCGACCAGTGAGGCGCATAGACTTGCCGCGCCGGAATTCCCGCACTTCGCAGACATTTACCACAAAGGTAGATTCCTCTCCGCATCGGCCTTCTCCACACCGATATACGCTCATAGCAGATGCCGTGCGGTCATCTTCCTGACGGTAGGAAACCTCTCCGGCACACCAATAATTGATTTTCAGGACCGCTTCTGTCATCCTGCTGCCAAGATCATATCCCTCTTCTTTTTCCGCCCCTTCTTTTAAAGATGCCAGCATGCACTGCATTTCTTTTCCGAAAAACTTGCGACACGGCTCAATTTCCTCATCGTTTACCCGATGAAACAATACATAGGATGCAAAAAGCTCTTCCGGAATCTTACCGGCAAAAATATCATTTGCCCAAAGCTCTGCTCCCCATTCTGCAAAATCTGCAAATACTTCCACCGGATAGTCCGCCATGTCGCTCAAAGGCATCCTTCCATACAGCACATACAAGGCATCTCTCACATCTCCGGCATATCCGGAAATCTTTTCAGACAGCACTCTCCCAAATGTTCCGAGTTCTGTCATCCGTCTTTGAAAATCCTCAATGATTTTCTTTCTGTATCCTTCTGAAAACATAACTCTCTGCTCCTGTATCCTATCTCTCTGAGTGTTCTTCTGCTTTCTTTTCCAGCTCGTCCAATACGTTTCTTGCTTCCTTCACGTTCTCTTCTGCTGTCTGCCAGATCTCATACTCACTCAGAGATGGTAAGCCCATACTGACTTCTGATTTACGATACTGCATCTGGCTATTTACGACAATTTTGCCTGACATATGATAATCCAGAATTCCAGTCTCTTCATATAGGCTGCGGATCACACCTGCATGAATTCCTCCTCCTGCAAGAATTTGAATTCTTCCATCTGCCTGCTGCTGCAGCTGTTTCAGAAGCTTTGCTCCTTTTGGCGCAGATTCCTGCTGTCCGGACGTTAATATATTGCGAATACCAAAAGAAACTGCCTGTTCGAGAACTTCTTGCGGATTCCTACACATATCAAAAGCCCGGTGAAGTGTAACTTCAATTGTTCCCGCTTCTTCCAGGAGATACTTCATTCCTTCTGTATTTAGCGTCCCATCCGGATTCAACATTCCGATTACCACACCATTAGCTCCATGTTCCCGGAACCATCGGATTTCTCTTGCCATCTGTCTGGTCTCCTCTTTTGTATAACAAAAGTCTCCAAAACGCGGCCGGATCAGAACATTTATCCGAGTGTCACAGATTTCTTTTACCTGCTCAAATAAAGCAAAGGAGGGAGTTGTCCCTCCAATAACCAGATTACCACAAAGCTCGAGGCGGTTTGCACCGCCCCGAACAGCATTCTTTACCGATTCCAACGAATCTGTACAACATTCTAATACTCCATATCTCATCTTATACAGCTGTCTCCTTCCACATTTTACGAAATACCGGAATATAACATCCCAATGTCCATACCATCAATAGCGCACATGCAAAAATAATTCCATTTGCAATCTGCTCTGACATCTGCGGAAACAGTAATACAACAAACAGCACAACATAAATCGCTGCCGTGCATACTTTTCCAAACCACATCGCTCCGTCCAGCTTCCGACCGTTGTGCCGGAGCATCAGAAGTCCCATAATTCCCATGAAACCTTCTTTAATGAAAAATAACCCTACAAGAAGCCACATCCATTTGTATTTCATCGTCACACATAAAAATACTGCTCCCTGTGTCAGCTTATCTGCCAACGGATCAAGAAACTTCCCAAGTTCTGTGACCTGATTTAGCTTTCTTGCAATCTTTCCATCGAATAAGTCTGTTAATCCGGAAATTCCAATGGCTGCCGCTGCATAATAATATTCCATCACAGTTTCTGCATGCAGATATAAATATACGAAAACCGGAATCATAATCAGCCTGAAATAGCCGAGCAGATTCGGAATCGTAAACCATTCTTCCCGCTTAAATTTCATATTCTTCTCCTTCCTGCAGCAGAAACTTGATGTCCGCCGCCTTTACATACTTCGATACAATGCCGTCAGTATATCAAGCATCTCCTCTTTCTTCATCTTACTGCTGTCAAGGCAGAGATGATACTGCTCCATATCCATCCAATCCTGATCGGTGTAATAATTATAATAATACCGGCGCTGCTTATCCATCTTGCGAATTAACGCCTTCGCCTCTTTCAGATCACACTGTTCCCGCCTCATAACAGTATTAATACGCGCCTCCAGCGGTGCATGGATAAATATACTTTTTACAGAATCACAATCCTTTAAGATTGCATTGGCACATCTTCCAATGATAATACAATCTTCTTTCTCAGCTAATTCCCGAATCAGCTTATCTGTCTCACCAAAAAGCACATCGTTCATTGGCTCAAACCTGAACTTCGGCTCCATCTGGTACTCATCATTTACAGGGTACAGCCACATACTTGCGCGCTTTTCGTCTACTTTCGCCAGTTCCTCATATGGAATGTCTTTTCTCTCAGAATAATCTTCAAAAGCTGCTTATCATAATAGTGGATGCCAAGCTTCACTGCAAGAGCCTTTCCGATCTCCCGTCCGTCACTTCCATAAGTTCTGTTAATTGTAATGACTCGTTTCATACAAACGTCCCCCTTCCACACCGCTATGCGGATTATATCTAGTTGTGATGTTTGTATTATAACATTTTTTGTATAGATTTACCATAATTCACCTAAAAAAATAAAAAACAGATACCGAATTTCTTCTCTGTATCTGCTAACTTTAACCGTATATACTCTATCCGAATACGCGTCATCTTTGCATCGGAACTTATGATGAAAACAAATCTAAGCAGGACGATAAGCCGGGTTATGTCGTTGGACAATCATCTATCTAGAACTGCCGTTGCCGACAGTTTCAAGCGACCTACCTAAAACGTGACGGGCCGCCACATTGTTTTCGTTCGGTCTTGCTTCGGATGGGGTTTACATGTGCCCCCGCTGTTACCACCGGGGCGGTAGTCTCTTACACTGCCTTTCCACCCTTACCTGAGTCTTCTCAGGCGGTTTATTTCTGTTGCACTGGCCTTAGAGTCACCTCTACCGGACGTTATCCGGCATCCTGCCCTGTGAAGCCCGGACTTTCCTCACCTGCGACCTTTCGGTACATGCAGCCGCGATTGTCTGTCCTACTTAGATTTATTTCTTTCACTGAGTTATTTATTTTACCATAAAATCACTTGATTGTAAACATGCCTGTCGTAGAAATTCTGTCATGGCTCTGCTCATGTATTTTCCCTGTTTCCAGTAAAAACAAATGTCTCTTTCTACTTCATCTCCATCCAGCTTATAGTAGATTACGTCCGGATGCGGCGGAACGCGGCGAATCAGTGTATCGCTGACAAACGAAATTCCCATTCCGGAACAAGTAATGTTATAGGAAGTTACCTGTTGATCAAGTTCCAGCACAACTTTCGGTGAAAATCCATGCTCTTTGCAGATTTGAATCGCCCTTTGCCGCGTATCATTCTCCTGTTTCAGAAGAAGAAATGGAGCCTCTTTAAATAATTCCAGCGGAACTGCCTTTGTTCCCTCCTGAAACTTTGTTCCTTTCCCACTTCCATTGGGAATGAGCTGATATGATGCAAGCCCTTCATTCTCTTTTAAATGCCGTGGTACTGCCAGAAGCAGATGTTCTGTCCGATACAGCTGCATACCGAATACAGCTTCATTAAATCGCGAATTGTCCACTACAAGGTCTAACAGCCCTGCTCCAAGAAATTTTTCAAGATTTGCGGTTGTCTCTTCTACTAATTCAATCGTAACCTTCGGAAAACGTTCTGTAAAACTTCCTATCAGCTTCGGCAGAACATAGGAAGAAAAAAGATTACTTCCTCCAAGCCGCAAATGTCCGGTACGAAGCTCCCCATAATCTGAAATATAATTGGCAAAGCTGTTCTGAACAGCAATAATTTCTTCTACCGCACCGATATAGCGGGCGCCGCATTCGGTCAGTCGAATCGGATTCGTACTCCTGTCGAACACCGGATAGCCGATTTTCTGTTCAATCCGTTTTACATTTGCACTCAGAGAGGCTGTGAAATAAATAATTTTCTGGCCGCTTTCGAAAAGCTTTTCTCCTTGTACACTTCATAAATATATTCCATTCCCTGAAAAATTTCCTCCATCAATTTCTCCCCCGCTTTCGTAATACCGCAAGTGCATTAGTATAGTAATAAAAATTATATTTATTATAAAAATATATGTATTTGATTATACTATAGCATCAACGTATACTAAGAGCAAGAAGAAAACCAAAATCTGGAGGAAAGAATGAATTATGGTTACGAAAGTAAATTTGGACGGAAAAAATTATCGTATGGAAAAAGACTCGATCGGCGTGAAAGATGTTCCGGAAAACGTCTACTATGGAGTACATTCTCTGCGCGCTGCCGAGAACTTCCACATTACCGGACTCTATATGCATCCGGAAATCATCCGCAGCCTTGCATATATTAAAAAAGCTTCTGCAATTACTAACTGCGAAGTAGGAACACTGGACAAGTCCATTGCTGAGGCGATCTGCAAAGCATGTGATGAAGTCATTGCAGGTAAATTTCAGCATGATTTTATTGTAGATCCGATTCAGGGCGGCGCAGGTACTTCTTTAAACATGAATGCCAACGAAGTTATTGCCAACCGCGCTATCGAGCTTCTTGGCGGTCAGAAAGGTGACTATTCTATCGTAAACCCAAATGACCATGTAAACTGCGGTCAGTCTACGAACGATGTTATTCCTACTGCCGGAAAAATGACTTCTTTAAGATTGCTTGAAAATTTAAAGAAAGAATTAAAAAGACTTCATGAAGCATTTTGTGAAAAAGCAAGAGAATTTGATCATGTAATTAAGATGGGACGTACTCAGATGCAGGATGCTGTTCCGATTCGTCTCGGTCAGGAATTCCAGGCATATTCTGTTGCTATTATGAGAGATATCCATCGTATGGACAAAGCAATGGACGAAATGCGTACATTAAATATGGGCGGAACAGCTATCGGAACCGGAATCAATGCAGATAAAGGCTATTTAAAACGTATTGTGCCAAATCTATCCGAAATTTCCGGAATGGATTTTGTGCAGGCATTTGACTTAATCGACTCTACACAGAGCCTTGATCCTTTTGTTGCTGTATCCGGTGCAATCAAAGCCTGTGCCGTAACACTTTCTAAGATTGCCAATGACCTCGTTTAATGTCTTCCGGTCCTAGAGCCGGATTTGGCGAGATTAACCTGCCTGCAAGACAGAACGGTTCTTCTATCATGCCGGGAAAAGTGAATCCGGTTATCCCGGAAGTGGTTAATCAGGTTGCTTTCAATATTATCGGAAATGATATGACAATCACTATGGCTGCTGAAGCAGGACAGTTAGAATTAAATGCATTCGAACCAATTGTATTCTATTGCCTCTTCCAGTCTATTGATACATTGGCATATGCTGTTGAGACTTTCGTTGATAATTGCGTAAAGGGAATCACAGCAAATGAAGAACGTTGTCGTTATCTTGTAGAAAACAGTATCGGTGTCATTACTGCTATCTGCCCTTATGTTGGATATCAGAAAGCTGCTGACATTGCAAAAGCTGCTCTTCAGACAGGTTCTTCCATCCGCGAATTAATTTTAAAAGAACATCTTCTGACAGAAGAAGAATTAAACAAGATCCTTGATCCTGTTAATATGACAGAACCTGGTATTCCGGGAAACAAATAAACCGACAAATCTCATAGAGCATCACACATAAGAAGGGCCGGCATTTCACGGATTGCGCGTGAAATGTCAGCCCTGTATTTTTATTGTTTTCCTCCATTGATTCCGGAAAGATACTGCTAATCTTCTCTGCTTGTCAGAACTATTTCTTTCAGGATCTGATTCTTCAATTGATATTCTCGCCGTTTCATACACATCTGCCCTGCAATTTTCACAGTTCCTGCCATTCTGGCACATGCCTCATGATATGTCATCACCTCTGGAAGTTTGACATCTCTTAATGTCCCTAAACCTGTTCCGAGAAGCGCAAAGGTAGTTTTCGGACAAAGAATCATCATACTGTCACGGTGCATCTGTCTGCAGGCTTGTATTAAAAATGGCATTGTAAATGTTTCCGTCAGCTGTTCCATCAGTTTTGGTCCGATCATACTGACCGCCCCTGCTGAATCTGCATAACTAAACCATCTTACCCCTGCTTCTTCTGCCGCTGCTATTACCCGAAGCTCTTCTTGACAGAATTTATCCAATAACTTCTTCATCTGCTCCGGACATTTTCGAAATGCTTTAAAAATAGTTCGAATATCAATTAGGGAATTGCATATCGTAAGCGGTCCTGACAAGTTAAATACTACTTTTTCTCCATTCTGAGTAAGCTCTCTGCAGGCCCTTAAAGTCTCTGCCATTCGTCCACTTTCAAGCTGCATTTGCGGCAGCGCCAACAGCTCCTCCACAGTCTCACAACAATACTTTCCTACCCGGGGCGGCGTTGTTCCATCACCGAGACGAATGTCCGCACCAAGCGCTTCTGCTTCAAGTGTATGGCAAAATGGCATTTCACAAAATACATCTCCACTGCTTTTTTTATAAAATTTTGCCAGTTTTATCATTTCTTCCTGTTGGATATAAGCCTCCGGAAATACACATCCTGCCTTCAGCGCGTCTTCTTTTTGACGCCCATCCAGATTCTCCGGCTCACAATGAAATTCCGTAATTTTTCTCATGACTCTGACACTCCCTCATCAATGATCAGCTTATCTGAATCTGCCGCTGTCGTTGCCAGCGTATCACATCTTTCATTCTGCGGATGCCCATCGTGCCCCTTTACCCAATAAAATGTTACGCGGTGGTTTTCTTTTGCCTTCAGAAGTCTTTTCCATAAATCTACATTCTTTACCGGTTCATTTTTCCCCCGCTTCCAGCCCTTTTTGAGCCATCCGTCAATCCAGTGCTGATTAAAAGCATCCACGACATATTTGGAATCGGAATAAAGCTCTACTTCACATGGGCGGTTCAACGCTTCTAACCCCGCAATAACTGCCATCAATTCCATCCGGTTATTTGTTGTTCGCACATACCCCTGAGATAACTCTTTCACATGCAGAGTTCCTTTTGAATCTACATATTCCAACACAGTTCCATAACCTCCCGGTCCATCCGGATTTCCTCTGGCTGCACCATCCGTATAAATCTGAACTTTCATATTGCCTCCTTTTATCTCACTACAATTCTGCAAGAATCCATTCCCCACTCTTTAAAAATTCCTCTGCGGTTGCATCTGCTCTGCGGATAATCTCTTCGTCATATCCGATCATGCCAAGCAGACGAATTGCATTTCTTGAAGTCGCACGTCCCGGATATAAAATATAGTCAAAAAGAATATCATTTTCCACGATTTCTTCCTGAAAATGATAATTATCATAATCGGCTTCCAACATTTGCGTCAACTCGATATCGTGTGTTGCCGCAAAGCAAAGTACATTATTTCCTGCCAGACTCTTTAAAATCTGTGCAGATGCTGCAATGCGCTCTACGGTATTCGTTCCTCGAAGTACCTCATCAATAAAACAAAGTACCGGCACTTCCCCATTTGTCTTATTTAGAATTCTCTTTAATGACTTGATTTCTACAATATAATAACTTTCCTGACTGTCAAGATCGTCCCGCAGCGCCATTGAAGAGTACACGCGAAAGAATTTTGTCCGATAGGTATGTGCAAGACAGGTATGGATTGTCTGTGCCAGGATTCCGTTGATCGCAATGGTTTTTAAAAATGTGGATTTTCCTGAAGCATTTGAACCTGTAATCAGTACCCCTTTCTTCGTACGGATTGTATTCGCTACCGGCTCCCGGATCATTGGATGATACACATCTTCTGCTTCCAGTTCTGTTCCCTGATTCTTCAGAAATTCCGGCAGTACATAAAACGGAAGACTTTCCCGATAAGAAGCGATTGCAATATGTGCTTCCAACATTCCGAGAAGATCCATCAACCTGTAGATTTCCCGGCTTTTCTTCTGCACCTCTCCCAGCATCTGATTGAATACAATCAGATCAATATGAAACAACATACGAATATAATCTGCAAACACATCAAGCGCCGATCCTGACATTTTGTCTCCGCCTGCAATCCATCCTGATTTTTTCTGAAACGCCCCGAAACTTTTGCGGATTTCTCTGATTTCATTTATGTATGAAGAAATTTCAGTATCTTCTATACGACTAATCTTCTCTCCTGCCTTCAGCATCCGGATCAAATGTACAAATGTTACAATGTATGGTTCGATTTCTCCCCGCTGTTTATAATAAACCCGGATATTAACTCCTATATCCGCAAGCAATATGAGAAATCCTACCGCTGGATTCAGAAAGCATCCAACTGCACAGAGCAGAAAAATAAAAATGGACAGATAATGCGGCATATTGCTTTTTGGCTTCAGCGATTCCAATGTCTGGATATAATCACAGATAGATACTTTCTTCGTTCGGCCAATTTCAAAATACTGCATCTGTAATTCCGTGCGGACCGTTTTTGCTTCTGCAAAATGTCTGATCAGCCGTTCTCTTTCCTGCATGTTTTCTTCCGACATTTCCGGTGTTCTTAACATATAATAAAGATATTCCTGTCCGACAGAAGAATATGTACGGTTCAGCATACAGAACACTCGATCCATATCCAAATCATTCCAGGTAATATCATCAATCACATGACTTTTTTCTTCTTGGCGCTTTAGTTTATTCTGATAATAGTGTGCAATATTTTCTAATTCTCCGCTGATATATTCCCTGTCCGGAACATTTCCCCACTCCCGCTCAATCTTTCTTCTGCGATTCAGGAGATTGGCACGGCGACTCGCCGACATAACACTGTAAAGAATCAGAAGAACGGCAAGCACACTTCCTGTAATTAAAATGTCTGTTCCCATAGGTTCTCTCCTTTTTGTACACTTTTCGCTAATGCGATAAGTGATTCCAATGTTGCCTCCTTTGCAGTCAATGTTTTCATGCCAAATGCTCTGGCTGCTTTTTCTGTCTGCTTCCCTATGCAAAATGCATGCACCTGTCCGAGTTCTATCCCCTCTGCTGCATTGACAAATCCTCTGACAGTAGAAGCGCTTGTAAACATCGCATAGGTTCTTTCGTAGGAAAATTCTCGCCGAAGATCAATATATGCGTAACGCTCTTCTTCAATCTCGTAGAGCGGTGCATCTGTAATCTGCACCTGTTCTGCGCGCATCAGTTCCTCTAAAAGCTGAGGATTTCCCTGCGCTGCCCGTGCAATCAGCACTTTTTCCCCGGCTTTCACCTTTTCTGCCAGAAGCCGGCCAAGATGAACTCCATCGTATCTATCCGGAATGAGATCCGCATACCATCCATGTGTTTCCATGATACTGGCTGTTCCTGTTCCGATGCATGCCAGTTTTAAATGAGATAATGTTCTCATATCGATTCTTCGTTCTCTCAGAAACTTCATCCACTGCTCTGCTCCGCTCGGACTTGTCAGTACAAGCCACCGATAGGTATCTATTTTTGCAAGCGCTTTTTCAAGCACCTCAGTATTTTGGGCCGGACGCACTGCTATAGCAGGAAATTCAAACACCTCAGCTCCCTCTTCTCTTAGCATCTGAGAAAGCCTTCCCTGCCTTTCTCTTGGTCTTGTCACAATAATCCGCATTCCGGACAGAGGACGTTTCTCATACCAGGACATTTCTGACAAGCTGCACACATCTCCCACAAGAATAATTGCCGGGGAGGTAATCTGTTCTTCTTTTGCCCGTCCTGCAAGTTCAGAAAGCGGCGCACATACTTTGCGCTGAGCTGCCGTTGTTCCCTTCTCCAGCACTGCTGATGGCGTATTCGGATTCATCCCCGCTTTCAGAAGTCCCTCTGTCACTTCCGGAAGTGAAGTCACACCCATTAAAAACACAAGCGTTCCTCCCATAGTTACAAGCGATTCAAATTCCTTTTCTGCAATTCCTCCTGCCTTTTTATGTGCTGTTACAATATGAAGAGAGGACGCCATATTTCTATGTGTAACAGGGATCCCTGCATACGCTGCAACAGAAATCGCTGATGTAATTCCCGGAACGATCTCATATGGAACCCCTTCTTTCAAAAGCAGCTCTATCTCTTCTGCCCCTCGTCCAAATACAAACGGATCTCCACCTTTTAATCGTACTACCTTTTTCCCTGATTTTGCCTCTCGCAATAAAATCTCATTAATCTCCTCCTGAGGAATCGGATGATGTCCGGAACGTTTGCCCACATCAATATATTCTGCATCTTTTCTTCCGTACATTAGAATTCCCTGCCCAACAAGCCGGTCAAATACAATCACATCTGCTTCTTCCAGAAGACGTTTTCCCTTTACTGTAATCAATTCCACATCGGAAGGACCGGCTCCTACAAGCCATACCTTTCCCTGCTGTCTATCTTTTTTTGTTTCGCAATTCATCTGCAAGTTCGACTCCTATCTTTTCTGCATCCTCATAACTTCCATAAATTTTTCCAATCCGGTATTCGTTCGTGCCTTGTTCTGCATATAGACCTGTAAGACAAATTCCCTGTCCGCTTTCTTTCGCATAGGCTGCCACAGGAGAAGAACACCCTCCATCCAGTGTTCTTACGAAAGCTCTCTCACTTTCTGCAATTCGAGCCAGTCTTTCATCCCATAGACAGCTCGTAAAATCCCGCATCTCTTCTCTTCCCTGTACTGCTAAAATTCCCTGTCCCGCTGCCGGGATCAGCTCTTCCACAGAAAAGTATTTTGCAATCCGTTTCTCCAGCCCAAGCCGTTTCAACCCTGCTGCCGCAAGAACAAGAGCGCCGTACTCACCACTTTCAAGCTTTGCAAGCCGTGTCTGTACATTGCCCCGAATCCACTGCACCGTAATCCCCGGGAAAAGCTGCTCTAAAAGCAGTTTACGCCGCAGACTGCTGCACCCCACCGGAAGCGACTGATCCCACTGGTCTGTTCCTTCCGGCAGGACAAGGGTATCTCTCGGATCCTGACGCTCCAAATATGCAAGAAGAGGAAGTTCTTCCGGTATTTCCATCGGCATATCCTTTAGACTGTGAACTGTCAGATCTACTTCTCCGGAAAGGAGCGCCCGGTCCAGCTCTTTTACAAAAAGTCCCTTCCCTCCTACCTTATCCAGCGTCTTATGTAATATCATATCTCCGGTTGTTTTCATCGTCACCAGTTCATAGACATACTCCGGATGGCAGCGCTTTAATTGCTGTATAACGATTTCTGATTGTGCGACAGCCAGTTTACTCTCTCTGCTGCCGATCCTGATTATTTTTTTCATCTGCTTTCTCCAAACATTTTCGTATCATTGCCGCTTTTTCAGCCACATCTCTATGATTTTTCCCATTGCCGGTTATTCCTACTACCACTTCTTCTGAAGATGCTATTGCCGGAAAATAAAAATCACACATAGATGCATTCGATGCATTATTGACTGGCACATTTCTCCTCTTGCAAAGACGCGCAATCTGCTCATTCACTTCCGAATCACCCGTGGCTGCCAATACAAAAAACCAGTTTTCCGCCAGATCTTCCTCTTCAAAAGCTTTCTTTCGAATCTGAAGATTCCCATTATGACACAGCATCTCCCACGCTTCCAGAAGATCAGCCGGAATTTCTCTTGTGATCACAGTTATTTCTGTATGAAAAAATTGTAATGTCCGAACCCTGCGAAGCGCAATCTTCCCGGCACCGAACACTACAATTTTCTTTCCCTCAAGATTTATAAACAGCGGAAAATACGGTGTTTCCTGCATCTATTCTTCCTCCACAAGTGTAAAACTGTCACCTGCAGAAATGATTCCTCCGTGGAGTACAATACAAAATACACCTTCTCTTGGCATAATACAGTCTCCCATCTTCTGAAAAATCTCGCAGCCATGGTGACATTCTTTCCCGATCTGAGTCATCTCAAGAAGAACCTCGTTGCATTGAAACCGGCTTCCGATCGGAAGATTTTTAAAATCATACCCTTCCACAACAATGTTTTCTCCAAATGCACCAAACGCAACTTCCGCACCTTTCTTTCGGAATTCTTCTATCTTTTCATAGGATAATAAACTCACCTGGCGATGCCATTTCCCTGCATGAGCATCTCCTTTTATTCCCCAGTCCTCAAGAAATTCTGCTGTCTTTTGATCCTGCTTTTGTGTTCCTTTTTCTTTACTGATACAAACTGCTTTTACGATTCCCATTTCTATACTCCATTTCTCTAGCCGCCAATCTTTGCCATAGCAGCTGATTGAATATTCTCTTCTTGAAAATGATGTTCCTTCGGTTTCTGTCGGATTCCTTCTATAAGAAGTTCCAAAAGTTCTTCGTCAGTACACCCTTTTCTCAGATGCGTCTTTAGATCCATTCCATTCTGCGACTGAAGGCAAAGTCTTAGTTTCCCTTCCGAAGTCAGACGAATACGATTGCATCTGTCACAGAACTTGTGGCTGACAGCGCTGATAAAGCCTATCTTGCCGCAAAACCCGGCAAAGCTATAATACACTCCCGGTCCATAGCCAAGCGTCTTTTCATATCGTTCCATCTTGCCATAAGCCTGCTCCAGTACCGATGCAACCATCTGCTGCTGACTTTCCTTGCAGATTTCATTGACCGACAACGGCATCCTCTCAATAAATCTGACATGCACCGGCGCTCGTTTCGCAATTCCTGCTAACGCTACTGCCGTATGCTGCCAGTTCGTTTCTTCCAATACACTATTTATTTTAACAGAAATGTTTGGATATGCAAGAACAGTTTCAATTCCTCTGAGTACATCTTCCACATGCCCAACGCGTGTAATACGGTGGTAAGCTTCCCCGTCAAGTGTATCAAGACTGATATTGATTCCATCTATTCCTGCTTCTGCCAAATCATTTATATAACGCGGAAGCAAAATACCGTTCGTTGTCAATGTAACTGTCTGAATCCCCGGAAGCTTTTTCAGTTCTTTTATCAGTCCTGCCACATCTTCTCTCACAAGAGGTTCTCCCCCTGTAATCTTAATGTGACAGATTCCAAGAACAGCCGCCTGCCTTACAATCCGGATGATCTCCTCATAACTTAAAATCTCTTCATGGGGCGTCCAACAAATTCCGCTTTCCGGCATACAATATGTACAGCGCAGATTACACCTGTCCGTCACTGAAATTCTAAGATAATCAATTGTTCTCCCGTGCTGATCCTTCATCTATGTCTTCCTTTCCAGCTTCTCCTGTTCCCGGAAATATAAAATCCCCGCTCTTTCCTCCGGTTTTTGTTTCAAGATGGATCTCAGAAATTACCATTGCCTTATCAATGGCTTTACACATATCATAAATTGTTAAAAGCGCTACGCTGACTCCTGTCAACGCTTCCATCTCTACACCTGTTCTGCCATGCATTTTCACAGTACAGACAGCTTTGATGACTCCTCTTGTTTCCTCTACTTCAAAATCCACCTTGCTCTTATCAATCAGCAGTGTATGACACATCGGAATTAATTCTGACGTCCGTTTTACTGCCATAATTCCGGCAACCCTGGCAACTCCAAGTACATCTCCTTTTTTCGATGTTCCACCTTGTATTGCAGCAATAATCTCCTGACTTACATGGATTTCTCCCGATGCCGTCGCTGTTCGTTCGGTAATGTCTTTCCCGCCTACATCTACCATAACAGCATTCCCTTTCTGATCAAAATGTGTCAGTCTTTCTTCCATCTGTCTTTCCTTTCTCTGTTTTGTTCAAATTGTCCTCTCAAAATTGCTTCCAACACCCCTCCGCCGACGGCTCTCGCTTTGTCGGATACCGTATAACAGTGTCGAAGTGTACATCCGGCGTCTATATCTCCACATTTCATTCCTCTTTTTACATACATACCACAATCCGGAAGCATTCCTCTTATCATCCCACTCATCTTTGCCTGAATAGGCACTCCTCCTGCCATTGCCACCACATCGCCTTTTTTGACAAGATCTCCAATGTGCATCTTCGGATAGAAAATACCGTTTACTTCTGCCCTGATCAGACGTTCTTTTGCATAGCCTCTCACTTCTCCGGGAATACCGGTATTGGGAAGGGCGCTTCCTTTTGTAATGACTCGCCCAAGATCATGCCCCCGTTTTGTTTCCACCACATAATGACAATCATCGCCTGCAGTAAATCCCGGTCCGACTCCAATTACGATCGGCGCATCTGTGATAGAAGTACCAAGGTTTTTTTTGGCAAGAATCGCATCTACAATTACGTCCGGACGAAACTGTTCTACAAGTTTTGCTTCCGGATCAATGACCACCGGAATCTCTCCCAGGCTAACTGCCTCTTCTACAGCTTCTTTTCCGGAAACTACTCTAGCCGTAATCCCTTCTAAGACTGCCGTTTTGTCTTCCTCGTATACTGCTCTTGAAAACGCCGCCTGATACCGGACGGCGGTCGGCTTCGGGAGCTCTGTCATAATTACTTGAAATCCGCATGCAAACAATCGGACTGCAATTCCGCTTGCAAGATCTCCCGCACCTTTTATCAATATCCTCATTTCCTTTTCTTCCCTTTCACACATTTGTTTCGATTATAGCATGCCGCGATAAAAAAGTCATTCGATAAGAAAAAATTCATATTCTGAATATTTTTTATTGAGAAATTCTCTCAAAAGTGTTATCATGATAACTAAGATGAACAAGATTAAAGGAGGATTTTTATCATGTTAAAAGTAATCAGTACAGACAAAGCTCCGGCAGCAATCGGACCATATTCTCAGGCAATGGTATTCGGAAACCTTATGATTTCTTCCGGACAGATTCCGATCGATCCGGCTACAGGCGAAATTGCCGGTACAACGATCGAAGAGCAGGCTGAACAGGTCATGAAAAATATCGAAGCAGTTCTTGAAGAAGCAGGCGCAAAATTCACAGATGTTATGAAAACAACTTGTTTCCTCGCTGATATGGGTGATTTTGCAGCATTTAACGAAATTTACGGCAAATACTTCACAGGCAAACCAGCTCGTTCTTGTGTTGCTGTAAAAACACTTCCAAAGAATGTTCTCTGCGAAGTAGAAGTTATTGTGGCTTTAGCATAGCATTATTCTGAACGTATTAAAAAAGTACTGTGTTCCTTTCCGGTTCACAGTACTTTTTTCTTTGCTCTGATAAAGTTGAAAAACAAATTTAATCTGACTTTGTAATTTTAATCCAACACAGCTTCTACACGTTCAAATAATACGCGGACATTTCCGCCGCAGACCATTCCGGCTTCTGCTGCCTGAGAAGAAAGATCATAATGCTTCAGATCTATTTCTTTCTTTTCTTCCAAAAGCTTCCTCGCATGTTTCTGTGCCAAATATTCTACCGCACCCCCGCCAATTGTTCCGGCGCAGCTCCATCCTGACAGACAAGCAGTCTTGAGCCAACTCCTCGCGGTGCAGAACCTTTTTTCTCAATTAATGTTACCATCATCATTGCTTCTTTTTTTGTTTTTAACCATTCTAATATTTCCGGTACGACCGTCGTCTGCTGAACGCTGGTCCGTTCCTGAATTAGTTCCGCAGCAATACTTACCGCAATTTCTTCCGGTGTCTGAGCTCCAATGTCCAACCCGATCGGAGCATGTATTTCACTTAATATTTCCTCCGTAAATCCATCTTCTAACAACCGATTTCTCGTAAATGCTACTTTACTGCGGCTCCCGATCATTCCCACATAGGAATAGGTCCTGTACAGCACTTCGCGCAGGCATATATAATCGTTTTCATGCCCTCTTGTGACAATTACATACGAAGCATACTCCGGCAATAATTCTTTTTCAAATACTTGCAGAAACGGTAAACAAATCAACTGATCCGCTTCCGGAAACCGTTCCCGAGATGCAAAATCCGGTCGGTCATCTACTACAATGATCCGGTAGCCGATCAGTTTTCCAAGTCTGGCAAGGAAAAGCGAAATATGTCCTCCTCCAAGAATCACAAGCATCGGTGCATTGCGAAGTGTCTCTTGGTAACTTGTCTTATCCGGTAACTGTACCTGCCTGCACACGCAGCAATGTTCCTGCAGATGCACCGCCATCTTCCGGTAAGCATTTTCCCGGATCTTGGTTTCTCCCGAAATTGTTAATTTGTTCTCGCACATTCTCCTGTCTCTCCTGTCATAATCTGAATTCCATGGGTAAGTTCCGGTAAAATATACTCTAAGCACTCCCTGACAGCTTTCGGACTGCCCGGAAGATTAATAATCAATGTCTGTTTGCGAATTCCTGCCTGCGTTCTGCTTAACATGGCCCGTTTTGTAAACTGCATACTGTAATAACGCATTGCCTCCGGAATCCCCGGAACTAGCTTCTCTGCCACATCTTCTGTCGCCTCCGGCGTTACATCGCTTGGCGCAAATCCGGTTCCTCCCGTTGTCAGAAGTAATTCCGCCAATCCTTCATCCGCGATTCGGCGCATTTCTTCTCCCAGCAGATTTCTGTCATCCGGTAAAATCTTTGCAGAAACTACCTGAAACCCAGCTTCCACCAATAATTTTTCAATCTCCGGACCACTTAAATCTTCCCGGAGATTCTGATATCCCTTCGTACTCGCTGTAATAATCGCTGCTCGCATAGCGCTTCACTCCATTTCTTCACACAAAATTATCCCCTGCTCTGCCCAGTTTTGTTTCTCTTTCGGACACCAATCTTTTGGACAGCGGTTCAATACCGGAAGAAAAATACCGGATACATTTTTCTTAAGTCCTTTGCTACTTGTCATAATCAAAAACAAGTCGTCTTCTGTCAAAAGTTCTTCTTCCGTCTTTCCCAGAAATGCTTTCACAAGTTCCGGTCGGTGGGCTGTTCCTACTTTCTGTCCAATCGCCATCTGGCTCGTCAGTCCGATTACTAAGTCTGTTCCCTTTGGAATCACCGGTTCATGTTCTGCCGGCATCTTCACAAGACGTTCTTTTGCTCCGTCTGCCTCCAAAATGAGAATCATCTCCCATTTCCTAAGTTCTTCCAACACCTCTTCCGGCAGACTTTTAATCTTTCCGCCTTCTGCCTTTCTCCCTACTGTCCAAACTTCCGGAGTTCTTATACATTTTCTCAAACTTTTCAGCTGAACTTCTGCCTCCGGTTCCTCCCGCCATATAAAGCAATGTTCTTTTGTCTCTCTCATGTGGGTTGTTGTGCTGACAAGTACTGCCTTTCCTTCTGCTCGCAATGCTTCTGCCAGTCTATAAGCAAATGTTGTTTTTCCCCCTGCACCGACAAGCGCAACCGTTGCTTTTGTAACTTCTGACAATCCGGTATGCTGCAGAAATTCTCTCATCCCGATTCGTTTTCTATAGCCGGAAAGCTCCGTACTCTTTTGTGACATTCTTTTGTTTTTCCAAAGTGTATCCAATGATTCCGGGATGCGGAAATACAGATCTTTTTTCTGCCATTGCCTTATATTTTGAACCAGATTCAACGCTTCTTTACAATCAATATCTTCCAACTCGAATGCAGAAGCCGCTTCCCACCGGCAGAGATCCTCTAAATGTCTGTGAATGACCTTCTTGCCTCCCTGATCCTTCGTCAACGCCTTCAATTCATTCGCATAAGCCGCTCCAAATACAGCCGGATTCCCAAGTCTTCCGTCTTTGCAGAGACATCCCAGTCCCTTTTTACTTTCCCGGTAAGATTCCAGCAATCCTTCGATCGTTTCCGCCAGCACATAAGGCTGATCACAGACGCCAAATAAAATCGCATCTTCTTTCATAAGAACACCGATTTCTTCCAGATATTCGATTCCAAGCCGGATAGAATGGGCAATCCCATCTTCCGGCTTGTCATTTTTTACACAGTGGTACCCGCGCTCTGCCATCTGTTCAAGAATTTCTTTATATTGACTTACAATACAGTGTACTCCATCACAGCTTTGCACTTCCTTTAATGTATCAGGAAGAAACTGATAGAGCGGTTTCCCATCTATTTTATGCAACAGTTTGTTGTTGCCGAATCTTATGCTGTTTCCTGCTGCCAGCAGAATCACATGTATCTTTCCGTTCATTTTTACTGTGCTTTCTCTTTCTGCATCGCGCAGTATACTTTCTCCGGTGTAATCGGAAGCTCCCGGAAATGTCCTCCTGTCGCATGGCTAATAGCACTTGCGATAGCCGGAGACGGCGTATTGATTACAATCTCACCAATAGACTTTGCTCCAAACGGACCGCTTGGCTCATAGCTGCTCTCGAAATCAACGCGGATTTCTCCTACATCCAGTCTTGTCGGAATCCTGTACTGCATAAAGGAATTGCTAAGATCTTTTCCTTTTGCATTGTATACAACATCTTCATAAAGAGCCATACCGATTCCCTGAGCAATCCCGCCTTCCGTCTGCACACGCGCAAGAGACGGATTAATAACCGTTCCGCAGTCTACTACTGCCACATAATCAACCGGTGTTACCTTGCCTGTCTCCATGTCTACTTCGACCTCTGCCATACCAACCATAAACGGCGGCGGAGATGTCGGAGAATAATGTGCTGCTGTTACTTCAAGCGCTTCATCATTCGCACAGAGAGATGCATTTGCCAGTTCTTTCAAAGTAACCTGCTCTCCTGTTTTTAAACATACAACAGACGCTCCATTAAATTCCACTTCTTCCTGGGCGCACTGAAGCATCTTTGCACCGCGTCTTGTAATCCGCTCCCGAAGCTCTGTACTTGCTTTCATAACTGCCATTCCTGTCACATATGTCGTACTGGAAGCATAAGAACCACAGTCATACGGTGACACATCTGTATCAACTCCTGATACGATAATATTATCCATATCACAGTCCATACAGTCAGATGCCATCTGAGCCAGAATGGTATCACATCCGGTTCCCATATCCGTTGCCCCGATCATCAGGCTGTAGAAACCATCATCATTCACTTTCAGTGTTACAGAACCGGTATCTACATTTGAAATACCAGACCCCTGCATTGCCATTGCCACACCGACGCCGCGTACTTTTCCATTTCCCATATCGCGATACGGATATTTATCATTCCAGCCAATCATTTCCTTCGCCCGTTCCATACAGCGGTCAAGCGCACAGCTATCTGTCCGCTCTCCATAATAAGCAGGCATAATCTGTCCTTCCCGGACCATATTTTCTTCTCGAAGTTTTACCGGATCCACACCCATTTTTTCTGCCAGCTCATTCACTGCAGATTCTACTGCAAAAATCCCCTGCGTTGCCCCGTATCCACGATAGGCCCCTGCTGACATAACATTTGTATATACAACATCATAATTGAAGCGGAACGCATCCAGCTTACCGTACAATGGAATGGATTTATGTCCTGATAATCCTACTGTTGTCGGACCATGTTCTCCATATGCGCCTGTATTTGACAGCGTATACAGATCAATCGCACGGATACGGCCATTCTTGTCTGCTCCAACCCGCACATGCATCTCCATCTCATGCCGCGGAGAAGACGCCGTCATAGATTCTTCTCTTGTAAATACGAGTTTCGATGGTTTTCCTGTCATCCATGTAACAAATGCAGGATAGATTTCCATAACTGCCGTCTGTTTTGCTCCAAATCCTCCACCGATACGAGGCTTTACAATCCGTACTTTAGACTTTGGAATCTCCAGTGCAATTCCAAGAATTCTCCGCACATGAAAAGGTACCTGCGTAGAAGATACGACCGTCAGTCTCTCATAGGTGTCCATATAGGAGTAAGCGCAAAAGTTCTCCATCATCGCCTGCTGATTGGCTTTTGTGTGATAAACTTCATCGACTACATAGTCACATTCTGATAACACCTGTTCCACATCTCCGTCGCCACATTCCTCATGCGCGCAAAGATTTCTTTTATTGTCTGCACCTACCGGACAAAGCGCTTCCCAGTTTTCCTCCGGATGAATCAGCACCGGATGATCTTTCGCTTCATGGAAATCAAGAATTGGTTCCAACAGATCATACTCCACTTTCATCAGCCGCATTGCTTTCTTTATGCAGGCCTCATCCTTTCCTGCAATGATCGCCACCGGATCTCCGACAAACCGCACATGGCGATCCAGAATCAAACGGTCATGAGGACTTGGTTCCGGATACGTCTGACCTGCTAAAGTAAATCGCGTTCCCGGACAATCCTGATATGTAAAAATCTTTTCAATTCCCGGAACACACTCCGCTCTTGATGTATCAATTGAACGGATTACTGCATGTGCGTGAGGACTTCGCAGTAATTTGATCACAAGGCAGTCTTTTGGCGCCAGATCATCTGTATAGATCGGCTTTCCTGTTACAATGGCCTTCGCATCCACTTTCGGAATCGCTTTATTTACCACTTTCATCTGCAGAAACCTCCTCTCTGTTTAAGTATTTTGTAATTGCCCGAAGCTGCCCCATATATCCACTGCAGCGACAGAGATTTCCTGCCAGATATGCTTTGATCTCCTCCTCTGTCGGATGCACAAGTTCGCGCTCCATAGCAAAAATATTCATAATCATTCCCGGCGTACAATAACCGCACTGTTCAGCACCTTCCGCTGCCAAAAACTTCCCGAAACGCTCTGCCTCTTCTTTCATTCCTTCCAGTGTTACGATATGTTTCCCCTCTACTCGTGCCGCCAGCATCGCACAGGATAAAATCGGTTTTTCTTCCAGCAGTACTGTGCAGAGACCACAGCCGGTTGTATCACAACCACGTTTAACACTGTAACATCCCATATCACGCAAAAGATCAAGAAGGATTGTATCTGCTTTGATCAATGCCTCTACCGGTTTTCCGTTTAAAATAAAATGCAGTTCCATCATTCTCCTCCTATTGTTCTGCCGCTTTTTCCAAAGCTCTTCTCACACAGACTTCTGCCAGATGACGGCGGTATGTTTCACTGCCGCGCATATTACTTCCATATGTCATAGACTGAGCAGCCGCTTTTGCGCAGCCACGGATCGTTTCTTCCGTATATTTAGCAAGTTCGGTCTGAAATAGCGCTGCTTTCATCGGTCTTGCACCAATCGAAACAAAGACTTGATTTCCCTTTACCGCCGCAGCTGCTGCAATTACCGGAAAATCTGTTTTTGCAATCCGTTCCGCTAAATAACAGATGCTTCTTCCATCTTTTCGAATCCGAATCCGTACTAAAATATCGTTGTCCCGTTTCATTTTAATAAATTCCGCAAGCGGAACTAAACCGCCCTTATAAAGTTCCACAGAAGTATCCAGCGCCAGAAGGCATGTCAGGACATCTGAAAATCCAAACCTTCCAAATACAGAACCGCCTATCGTTGCCTGATTTCGGAATTGAACTCCGATAATGTCTTTCACGCAATCAGCAATTGCACCGTGAAAATATTTGTTCAGTCCCTGATGAATTTCCATCTCCCGCAGGCTTACCATACATCCAATGGAAAATTCTTCTTCTGTTTCTTCTATTTGATCCAGCCCCAGCCCGGACAAATCTACAACCGTCTGCACATTGGCAGTTCCAAGACGCATCCACATCATTCCGCCAAGAATCCGGCAGGATCGTTTCTGATTCAATTCATATGCCTCTTCCAGGCTCGTTGCTTTTACATAATTCTGAATAGTAATCAAGATATTCCTCCTTGTTCTCCTTACATCATACAAAAAGGCCATTTATTCCCGTAAAATAAATCAGCCTATACCTTAATCCATAATACCATATTCTCTTTCTGTCTACAATACATTTATCCCTGAAATCAAAATTCACGAAAAAAGTCAAGTTCTCTCTGTCAGATTATCATATATTTTGTCAAACTATGAAAAAAAAGATTGAAAATCGAAAACTGATAGCGTATTATGTAAAGTAAATTTAATTTTAACATTTTAGATTTCAGAAGGGATATAGTAACTATGCAGCTCTTAAAAGAACGTATTTTAAAAGATGGCGTCATCAAGCCTGGAAATGTCCTGAAAGTGGACAGTTTTTTAAATCATCAGATGGATATTGATCTGATCAATGAGATCGGCAAGGAATTTCGCCGCCGTTTCCCAAGTGATAAGATCACAAAGATTCTGACTATTGAAGCATCCGGTATCGGAATCGCCTGCATTGCTGCCCAGTATTTCCATGTACCTGTGATTTTCGCCAAAAAGACACAGAGCATCAATATTGACGGTGAAGTATATCACAGCAAAGTAGAATCCTTCACACACAAACGCGTCTATGATGTGATTCTTTCTAAAAAATTTCTCAACGAAGATGACCATGTTTGATCATCGATGATTTCCTTGCGAATGGATGTGCACTGCTTGGGCTCATTGAACTTGTGAAAGAAGCCGGCGCTTCTATTGAAGGTGCGGGAATCGTTATTGAAAAAGGATTTCAAAAAGGCGGAGACAAAGTGCGTGAACAGGGCGTCCGGGTAGAATCACTGGCGATTGTAGATTCCATGACCGATGATAGTTTGATTTTTCGCTAGATTTTGCAAATGACTTGTCATCTCTAATCTCTAAATAATAGGAAGCATCTTTTAGATGTTTTTTCTGTATTTTTATCAGAACACAGTGAAGCGGCGCTTTTATGAGTGCCGCTTATTAATATTTATAACTATTTATCATAATCTGTTTCTTTCCGATTCATTGACATTTTCCAACAGATTTTTTTATACTTTAGGCATGGATATGTTATATCCTGTGTAAATCTATTCTGCATTTACAAATATTTTTAGAAATGAGAGGAATCTTATATGAATGCAAAGAAACAATATGCTTCTGTTTTTGAACTGAACGGAATGCCGAAATTATCTCAGGCTTTTCCCCTTGCTCTACAACATGTAGTAGCAATGATTGTTGGATGTGTAACGCCTGCCATTGTCATTTCCGGTGTAGCCGGTCTAAATGGCACTGACAAAGTTATTCTTGTTCAGGCAGCTCTCTTTATCGCTGCCATTTCCACTTTGATCCAGCTCTTTCCGCTTGGCGGAAAGCTCGGCTCCGGTCTGCCGGTCATCATGGGTGTCAGCTTTGCCTATCTGCCGAGTATGCAGGCAATTGCAGGCAGCTATGATATCGGAACTATTTTGGGAGCGCAGCTGATCGGAGGATTCGCCGCGATCTTTGTCGGACTTTTTATCAAAAAGCTCCGAATCCTTTTCCCGCCGCTTATTACCGGAACTGTTGTATTTACGATCGGTCTTTCACTCTACCCGACTGCAGTCAAATATATGGCCGGAGGCGCATCTTCACCGGATTACGGTTCCTGGCAAAACTGGCTTGTGGCAGGAATTACCCTTGCAGTCGTAATTGCTTTAAACCATTTTGCAACAGGTTTTCTGAAACTTTCTTCCATTCTTATTGGAATGATTGTTGGTTATCTCGTTTCTGCATGTTTTGGAATGATTAATTTTTCAGCAGTTTCAGAAGCCGGCCTGTTTCAAATTCCAAGTCCGCTGCATTTTGGATTAAAATTTGAACCTTCCGCTATCATTACGATCGTGTTGCTCTTTGTAATCAATTCCGTTCAGGCAATCGGTGACTTTTCCGCAACTACAGGCGGTGGTCTCGACCGCGAGCCAACAGATAAAGAACTCTCCGGAGGCATTGTTGCTTACGGCTGTGCAAATATTTTCGGTGCTCTTTTTGGCGGTCTTCCTACCGCAACCTTCAGCCAGAATGTTGGTATTGTTGCCTCCACAAAAGTTGTCAATCGAATTGTTCTCGGTCTTGCAGCGGTCATCATCCTCTTTGCCGGACTGATGCCAAAATTTTCTGCCCTTTTAACAACCATTCCACAGTGTGTACTGGGCGGAGCTACCATCTCTGTATTTGCAACAATTGCTATGACCGGAATCAAGTTAGTTGTACAGCAGCCATTAACTTACCGTAATACTTCTATTGTTGGTCTTTCCGTTGCTCTCGGCATGGGAATTACACAATGTTCTGATTCTCTTGCGCACTTTCCAGCATGGGTAACAACTGTCTTCGGAAAATCCCCGGTAGTCGTTACAACGATTATGGCAATTCTTTTAAACACAATTCTTCCGAAAGAGCAGATAACGAAAACAAAAAAATCACAATAAAAGTCAAAACAAAAAAATCAGCCGGAAGCGTTAAGCGCCGGCTGATTTTATATGATACAGGAACTTCCTGCAGCTATTTTATTTTATTTAATCTGAATCCCAATTCCTGCAATGACACGATACACTTCTTCTGCTTCTGCCGCAAGGGCGCATCC
>NZ_QRVX01000090.1:0-4374 GCF_003458885.1 Coprococcus sp. AF21-14LB
TTAAGAAAAGAAATAAAGCAAGAATTTTATAAACGGATTATAAATAAAGAAGACTTTTTGAAAGAAAAGCGGTTTGTAGAGCGTGTTAAAAATAGGAGTTTCATAGTTTGTAACAATGCTTTATAGATAAATCGGAATTTTGTGGAGAGGAACAAGTTTGAGGTAAGAGGTAATATTCTATGAAAATATGGTACAAAGGAGTTTTATGCAATACCGGCACATATCGTTATATGGGAGAAGATAAACCTGCGTTATATTATATTTATAGTCCAGACCAAGAAACAATGCTTAAAGCAGGATTTGTGGAAGATCATCCCTGCTTATGGGTCAAAGTATTAACCGATGAGGAATATAATGAAATTATTACTATTTTGGATCAAATGATGGACTGATTGGATAACTTCCAGTTTGTAAAATTGAAAAATATGAATTTGAAGGGATGTGTTTCAAGTGAAAAAGGAAGAACGACAAAAATATAAGGAACTAACAAAAGCGTTGCCTAAAATATTAAAAGATAAAATTAAAAAATATAAGTTTAAGAAAAAAGACTTTATGATTTGGTATAAGAAAAAAGAATTATTTTTCGATTTGCTTATTGATGTGAAAGTAAAGTCAGATGATAAGTGTTATTGTACTGCCGTAGAAACAATCAAACCATTGTGGTTAGATGATTTGTTATGGGATTTATTGAAAATGGAAACCAACAAAGAAACACCTTTAAGTTTGAGAACTATTGGTGCATTTACAGTTAGCGGAGCTGAATTGTTTAAAAATGAAACAGAATTAAAAGAATGGACAATCAGTGAATTAGAAGAAATCATAGATAATTATTTAGAACATTTTTATAAAACTGTTCAATCATCTTCAATCTGTGATTTTTACAATAATTTAGGTCAGTTTACAAGGAACTACACGCAGACCGTGAAACGGGCTGCTGACAACAAACGGCGCTATGCTCCCGGCTGGGTGCATAGCACCTGTTTGTTGCGGGGGTTTCCAAAGGGGGCAGCGCCCCATTTGGCACACGACTTTGCGGAGCAAAGTGTAGTGTGTTATACGCTCTGTCGGCGTTGCCCTGAAAATACCGTTGCCGCCGGGGAGGGCAAGGGCATTTGACGCGGCAGGAAAGCAGGGCTTTGTTTGGGGCTGGTAAGCCGGAAACAAAGGGCTGATTTCAGCAGCAGACAGGGCGTATTATGAAAGCCCCCGTCCCTCGTCCTCCGCCCCCGGCCTATGGGACAAAAAGTCCCAAAGCTCTGGACACCGTGACCAGATGTGTGGCCACACTCCGGGAAAAGTAGCAGGACGGCAGGAAACCGTCAAGGCTGAAATGAATGGCTGACGCCCGGCCTTGACCGTTCCCCGCCGCCCCGCTGGATGGGTGGACAAGGTGGCCAATCCCTAAAAGTGTTTGGCCGCACTCGTTCATTTTGGGGCCTTTCTTCTCCCAAAATTGAAATGGGCGGGAAAGCCCTAAAATGGCTTTCCCGCCTTGATTACCCATTAGCAAAGACGGGCGAGACTGTCAACGGCGGCGCTGAAAGCGCCGTTCATCTTGACCGTTGACTGGCTCGCCTGGCTTTGCTACTGCCCGTAAGAGATGGAAAAACAAGATGGAAACAAGGTTAAAAATGGTTGACAAGTCTATCGGATGTGTGTTATACTGTGCGACAGTTTGAGATTGGAAGGAGGCTTACGTGTGTTAATTTGTGTACGCTAATAAGCAATAAAAAGTAGAAGTACCTTTCCACATGATGGTGGGCTTTTTTTGCGTGCGTATGCAAAGGAACACGTAGGTTTGACACGAGCAGTCTTTGAACTGTATCGTGGTGTTTTTTCGTGCTTTGTTGTTATGCAGCGTCTGCCCTCTCTGTGGGACAACGCCTGCTTTTTATTGCAGAAACAAAGGAACAATGCAATAAAAAAGGAGGTTCGCATTATGACCCAAAACAACAATTCATGGAGAAAAACTTATTTTACACTTCTTGCCGGACAAGCAATATCCTTTATTAGCAGCGGTATTTTGCAAATGGCCATTATCTTTTATTTGGTTGCGAAAACTAATTCTGCAATCATATTGACGGCGGCAACACTGATTGGATTTTTGCCGCAAGCCTGTTTAGGCCCGTTTGCAGGTGCTTTTGTTGACCGGCACAGCCGTAAAAGCGTAATGATTGGTGCGGATTTGATAATTGCCGCCGCTGGCGGTATTCTGGCGCTGGTGGCGTTTTACATGGAATTGCCCGTATGGTCTATTATGGTTGTCCTGTTAATCCGAAGTGCGGGAACTGCTTTTCATTCTCCAGCATTCAGCGCAGCAACACCTATGATTGTGCCAAAAGAGGAACTTACAAAATGCGCTGGTTACACGCAGACCATGCAAGCAGTAAGTGCGATTATCAGTCCAGCTGCCGCAGCGTTTTTATATGCTGTTTGGCTCTTAATGCAATTATATTGTTAGATATTGTGGGTGCAATCCTTGCCTGTGTGACTGTTGCGATTTCGTCCATACCAACGCCTGAACTATGTCCAGAAACGAAAAGACAACAGTTTTTACAGGATATGAAAGAGGGGTATGTGGTATTAAAGCAAAACAGGGGCCTCTTTGCTCTGCTCTGGATTGGTGTAATTTATATGTTCTTTTATATGCCAATCAGTACGCTTTTTCCTCTCATCTGTATGTCATACTTCAAAGGAACACCGGCCCATGCCTCTGCCGCTGAAATTGCTTTTGCGGTTGGTATGCTGCTTGGCGGAGTCATTCTGAGCATTTGGGGCGGTTTTAAGAAACGGCGGTACACCATCGGTCTTTCCGTTCTCCTGATGGGCGTTAGCAATATGCTCTCCGGCTTTTGCCGCCAGACGCATTTCTTGTCTTTGTTGTGTGCTGTACTGTTATGGGAATTTCCGCTCCATTTTACGGTGTGCAAGATGCGATTTTTCAAGAAACGGTCAAACCAGAATATCTGGGGAGAGTTTTTTCTCTACTGACAAGCGCCGCTTCCCTCGCCATGCCGTTTGGCCTTGTCATTTCCGGGCCTCTGGCGGAGCGGCTGGGAGTTGAGAAATGGTTTGTCATTTGCGGAATTGGCATTATCATCGTTGCGCTTGCCGTATTTTTACTACCCGGTTTGAGAGAGATTGACAATACGCAATAATCAACTGCACCTTTTTCTATTACTAAACAAAATGCCTGGATGGTGGTTCTGAAAAACCAGAACCGCCGTTCAGGCATTTTTTATCTTCGTCCTCTCTGCGGTTTTGGATTCTTCAGCAAGTCGGATTTTTCCGCAATCTTTTTCAGCCACTTCCGTTCTTCTACTGACAGCTTCCTAAAATTCAGCTTGAGCCGTTTGCAGATAAACGCCAAGTACGCTTGTTCCGTGTCGCTGTCCTGGCTGACGATTTCACCAGCAGTTTCCAGCATTTCTTTTAGCGGGTTATCCTCTGGGACGCTGAAAAAATCGTCCTTGTGTGTTTCCCGCAGAGCAAGGGCAATCCCGTTTATGTCCCGTTGTATCACATAGCGGCAAAACTCGTCCTCATCAATATGGGCGGTGATAAGCTGTCTTAACTGCGTATCACTCATGCCAGGATTATGCTTTTTTATAACAGTTGCGCTCATCGTGTCCACTATGGCGTTTGCACCCTGCGCCTGTTTCAGTGCCGTTCCGTTCACATAGATTTCAAGGTCAGCCATCAGCCGGGGGAAATCCGGGTGCGCCGCCAGCTCACACAGCAGGGTATTGTCTATCCTCCCGCTTTTCAGCAGGTCAATCATTTCATCACTCAAACGCAGGTCTGCAAGATCGCGTTTGGGTGATTTTTCATTTCAGACAGCCCCAGCAGATAATCAGCGGTCACACCGTAAAACTTCGCCAGCCGGATAAGGGCATAGTGGCTGATGTCCTTGAAGTCTTCCGTTTCGTAACTGCCCAGCGCAGACTTGGAAAGCCCGGTCTGCTCCGCAAGCTGCCCCAGCGTCAAGCCACGCTCCACACGTAGGTCTTTTAATCGCTCTTGTATGGATAAAGACATATTCACCCTCCTTGCTAGCTCAACGAAAGAGAAGCCGTTATGCTATGTACTATGCTCATAGCATAACGGCATAGGCATTTACAGTTTTATTTTACCATTTGCTACATCTTCACGAAATTTATCAACAAGCTTCGCTGTCAGCTTGGATTTACCGTAGTGTCAAGTACAAAAGTACGATAACTTTTTCCATCTACAAGCACATCACGGGAGTTTGACAGTTGAATATTAAAAAAAGTTCTCACAGGTCGCATAAAACCTGCTTTTTTTATGTCAAATTTTCTGTTTTTATGGCTGTTATTTTATGTTATTGTATGATATAATAAGGGATAGGAGGGA
>NZ_QRVX01000091.1:0-4043 GCF_003458885.1 Coprococcus sp. AF21-14LB
GGATTATGAATTCATACGCAAATCTACTATGAGGACGATCATAAAAGAAACAAAACAGAAAAAATAGAAAAATAGCACATATCGTTGCAAACAAGAAAACGGCTACACCACCCATGTTTACTGGACTTGTAGCCGCATTTTCATTTTTCAACTGTCAAAGATGGGAGTATATCACAAAATTGTTGTTGCAACAATTGTTAAATTCTGTTTGCCAGGGACTTGCCCGGTTGGGCAGGAGGTGGAAATGGAAGATAATTATAGAGAAGTAAAAAAGGCAGAACCATGCCTGAAATTGATCCACATGGATCAGGTTGAAGTGGAAGAAATCGAATGGCTCTTTTATCCCTTCATACCATATGGGAAGGTCACCATTATTCAGGGAGATCCTGGAGAGGGGAAGACTACTGTGGTGTTGCAGATCATAGCAAAATTAACAAAAGGAGAAGCAATATTAAGTGAGACAAGCGAAGGAAAATCTGAAGAGACAGGTGTAGAGCCAATCAATGTGATTTATCAAACAGCTGAAGATGGACTGGGCGATACGATCAAACCGAGATTGTTAGCGACAGGGGCAGATTGTTCCAGAGTCTTGGTGATTGATGACCAGGATCAGCCATTAACAATGGTAGATGCAAGGCTGGAAGAAGCGATCATACAGACGAAAGCAAGACTTGTAGTATTAGATCCAATTCAAGGCTTTCTAGGGGCTGGTGTTGATATGCATAGGGCAAATGAGATTCGCCCATTGATGAAAAGAATCTCTGTATTAGCAGAAAAATATCAATGTGCCATTATTCTGATCGGTCATATGAATAAAAATAGTAATGGAAAATCATCCTATCGTGGATTGGGTTCTATTGACTTTCAAGCGGCAGCAAGAAGCGTGTTGATTGTTGGAAGAGTGAAAGATGAACCGGAAATCCGAGTGATCTGTCATGTAAAGAGTTCTCTTGCTCCGGAAGGAGATGCTATCGCCTTTCGATTAGACAAAGAAAAAGGATTTCATTGGATTGGAAAATATGACATCAGTGCAGAGGACTTATTGTCTGGTGATGGGCGAGGGCAAAAGATCCGAAGTGCGAAAGAATTTTTAAAAGAGATCTTAGCAAATGGATCAATGGAACAGACAAAAATAGCGGAAGAAGCAGAAGAACGAGGAATTAAAAAGAAAACACTTTGGAATGCGAAGAAGGAATTACAGATTGATTCTGTGAAAATAGGAAATAAATGGTTCTGGATGTTACAAGAAGAGTAAAGGAAGATGGCAAGATTACCATATCTTAAAGAATAGGGAATCTTGCCACCTTGATTAAAAAGGAGTGAAGTGATGAAAAAAGTACAGATTGATTATGAACTGTTTCGAAAATTGATCTTTTATCATTTGGGTTCAGATGATCAGTATGAAGAAGATATTCGAAATGGCTTGGAAGAAAAATTGGATGCATTAGTCAGACATGAACTCTATACGAAGTATAAGACTGCTCCTTCTGAGGAAGAGCAGGAGAAAGCACGACAGGAATATTTAGATAAGCGTGGAGTGTCAGCCAGTTATCGATGGTGATGTTTGTTTTGGGAATATAGAACAGGAGCGTGGCACGCACCTGTATCATACCAAACAAGGAGAATTGCTGTAGGGTGTAGCCGATACAGTACTGGCTGATTTGAAAGCTCCCGGCAGGGCGCAAGGGTACTTTTGATGGACGTTAGGCTGTCGAAAGTGCTTTTGCGTTACTTTTGACAAAAGTAACAAAACATAATCGCCATATCTGGCGTTTTAAAATGAATGAAAGGAGATTTATTGAAGAGGACGATTAGTTTTATGACAGGAAAAGGCTCCCTGAACCATAATAGTAGAAAATTTCATGCAAAGAATACGGATCCGAACAGAACTCATTGGAATGTTG
The DNA here is from genome assembly GCF_003458885.1 of Coprococcus sp. AF21-14LB. NCBI lineage: Bacteria > Bacillati > Bacillota > Clostridia > Lachnospirales > Lachnospiraceae > Coprococcus > Coprococcus sp. AF21-14LB. The sequence continues at coordinate 1,905 of NZ_QRVX01000091.1, forward strand.
AATATTGTAATGAAGATATCAAAGACGTATATCATGAATTATTTGACGACGCCTTGAAGCGTTACAATGATAAACAGACTCGAAAAGATCGTAAGATAGATGATTACTACGAAAAGATACGTTCCGGGAAACAAGAAAAATTATTTCATGAGGTTATCCTTCAGATCGGTGATAAAGACAATATGGGATCAGAAACGATGGAAGGACAACTTGCTGCAAAAATATTAGATGAATACATGAAAGGATTTCAAGAACGGAATCCTACGTTGCGAGTATTTGCTGCTCATCTGCATTTAGACGAAGCAACACCGCATCTACATATTGATTTTATCCCCTATGTTACAGGAAGTAAGCGAGGACTTGATACAAGAGTATCTTTAAAACAAGCCTTATCGTCATTAGGATTTAAAGGTGGTTCCAGAAGTGAGACGGAGCTAAATCAATGGGTACAATCAGAAAAGGAAAAATTAGCCATGGTCATGAGGGAAAATGAGATAGAATGGGATCAGAAAGGAACTCATGAACCACATCTTTCTGTATTGGATTACAAGAAAAAGGTTCGAGAACAGGAAGTAGAAGAATTAACGGAACATAAGAATTTATTGGAACATGATTTGCATGATATCAGTGAATGTGTGGATGAGATCCAAAAGGAAAAAGAACAGGCAGAAAAAGAGAGAGATGCGGTAATTAAAAGGGTTGAAAAAAACAACAAACGAGAACAGGAAAAGAAATATATACAGGACACAATCGCTCAAAATCGCAGAGGTGAGCGTAAAGGTACAGTTATTATGCCTGAAAGGAAAATCTATGCATTTCAAGATGCAAAAAAAATAAGAGTAGGAGCATATTGTAGAGTTAGTACTGCAGAAGAAGCACAAGTAGGTAGTTTTGAAATGCAGGTACAACATTTTAAATCTGTTATCGAAAACAATCCAAATTATGAGTTAGTAAAAATTTATTCAGATGAAGGAGTTAGTGGTACTTCAGTAGAAAGGCGAAAAGGATTTCAAGAAATGATGACAGATGCAGAAAAAGGAAAATTAGATTTAATCCTAACAAAAAGCATAAGTCGTTTTGGTAGAAATATAGTTGATATTTTAACAGCACTACGAAAACTTAGCAATTTGTCTCCGCCTGTTGCAGTTAATTTTGAATCAGAAGGAATAAATACGAGTGATGGTAAAAATAAATTAGTAATATCTATTCTTTCAGCACTAGCAGAACTTGAAAGTCAACAAAAAAGCATCGCAATCAAAGAAGGTATACGTTATCGCATGCAAGAGGGTCTATATAAATTTTCTGTACATAATACCATTGGTTATTATCGTGATTATTCCGGTAGAATTAAAATAGAACCAGCTGAAGCAAAAATTGCTCAATATATTTATGAATGTTTTTTAGAAGGTGGATCACCACAGGAAATTGCAGATTTTCTTACAGAGCAAGGTATTCGTTCTCCTAAAAATATGGAATATTGGAAATCAGCAACTGTTCGCAGTATTTTATCTAATGAAAAATACTGTGGAAATGTACTATACCAAAAAACTTATTCAAAAGATTATCTCACCCATAAAACTGTAAAAAATAACGAAGTTTTACCACAGTATTTTTGGGAAAATAATCATCCAGCTATAATTAATAAGAAAACTTGGGACAAGGCACAAGAACTTCTTTCTTCTGGAAAATATGGTAAAAATAAAAAGCAGATAGTCAAACTAAATAAGAAATTCACAGTGTCGAAAGTAAAAAATGGAGTTTTAAGAGGATTCATTTTAATTGATACGAGCTGGACAAAGGAAGAACGAGATATTGTAATAAAAATCTTAGAAAATAAAGAGCTTGACTAGATTCAAGCGGAAAGGAATTATTTATGGCAATCGATTTTTCTAAAATTAATCTTGAAGTTATTGATATTAACACAAATACAAACCCAGATATTTTTATAAATCAAAGTGGAATTACGTTTAGCAGTAAACGCAAAATAGCGAGTACCTGTTCAAAATCATCCGATGTGAGATAATAGACTCATCACTACAAAGTCCAAATAGTTTAGTACTCAACTTTTTTGACTTTGCTACAGGAGGTGAGTTATGAAATCTCATACAAGTTTAGTTGCACAGCAAACCCGTCTGAGTG
>NZ_QRVX01000092.1:0-4004 GCF_003458885.1 Coprococcus sp. AF21-14LB
TCCAACCCTTTTCCTTTATTATACCATAAATAGTACAAAATAGCACGTATAAATTCATAAAAATTTGACAAAAAAATAAGCCTTAAATGGCTTAAATAAAGGATTTCTAAGGAAAGTTATAAAAATGATGTGTCAAACTCCCGGATTTAATGCCATTATATCCCCCGTTACTGCTAATGTCAATAGCACTTCATGCGTTATAGGTTTCTTTTTTGTACTCTTTTTTATTGATTTTCTGCTAGTTTGTGTTATAATATGGACAAATAGTTATTCATTTCTTGATTTCACTATCTTCAACGAATGTTTATCAGGACTAATGCAGAGGTGACTTTATGAATTTTAATCTGAAACTAAAAAAAATCCGGACATTCCGGAAAATGACACAAAAAGAACTGTCAGAGAAGATCGGACTGACCGATCAACATAGAATTGTACAATATGAAAAAGGCGTTCGTGTTCCGAAAAAAGATCTGGTTGATAAAATGGCTAAGGCTCTGGATGTCAATCCTTATACCCTCTATGATACCGCTGGACGTGACGCTTCCGAAATGATGGAACTGCTTTTCTGGCTGGATGAATTTAATCCATCTGCATTGCATCTGTTTCTCCCTAAGAAATTTCCCGGTGAAAAATGCAATGAAGTAGCAGACACTTCCGTTTACTACCATGACAATGATAGCTGGCCGGCTCATGCACCTGTCTGTATGTGGTTTGACTATGGGGTTCTGAATGATTTTCTGAAAGAATGGGTAGTTCGAATGGATGAGCTGAAATCCGGTATGATTACCAGAGATGAATATTTTGAATGGAAAATTAACTGGCCACAGACTTGTGATGGATGTGGAAAATATGAGCCTAAGAAGCAATGGCTCTCTGTAAAATCAAAACTCAGTGAAACTTAAGCAAAACTTAAATTCACTGCATTTTTCCTCTTTTGCAAAAGGAAAAGCACTGTAAAACCAATAATCCAATGGTTTTCAGTGCTTTTTTCATGTTTTTCCTATTAAATTTTCCTCAGACACCTATATAAGTGAAACTTAGCGAAACTTAAATTATGCCCAATATGGAATATACATATTTGTTTGTTCTTGATTTTTTAATCTGATCATCTATGCAATCTATTTCCATGATGTATAAATTAATTGCCTTTTATCAAATGCTTCCTCTCCGCCTTCCATAATATCTACAATTTGCTTATGTGTAGATTTCAGGTCAATATTCCCTTGCGATATATCAATCGTTGTATCTTGATACTCAACCACAAAAATTCTTTCAGCATCACCCAGAACTGGAATGTTAGCATTGTGTGTAGCAAAAATAAATTGTATATCTTGTTTCTTTTTCGCAATTGCTGTAATTACTTCATCGTAAATAATTTTATTATCCAAATCATCTTCTGGCTGATCTATAAGAATAATATCATTATCAGACTGCATGAGTATAAACAATATAAGAGCTGACGCACGCTGCCCTATTGAATGGTGTCGTAATAATTTGTCATGATAATATATTTCAACATTATTGGAAACCTGATTCTTCAGAAGATCCGCATACTGATCTTGCAATTTTTTATCAAGCTTTGTATATTCTGAGGATGAAATAATTTCCTTGATTTTCATACCATCACATAATATCCAGTCTTCTATAAGCTCCACATAATCTCTAAACGTGTCACATAAGTATTGATATTTTATTTCAGAAATACCTGACCCCCTAAAATCAGTCTTCATCTGTGATTTAAAATTATCTCTGTCACCTTTAAAATCAATAGTGATTTTTAATTCATTTTGTGATTCATTAATTTTCTGAATTTCAAGTTTATATGCATTGAATTGTTCTAATAATATATCATTTCTTTCACGCATTGCTTTCTTGAATGCACTTTCTATTTGTTTTTTGGATTTAGCTCGTTCATCTAGTTGCTTTAAATTCTCTTTATATTTTTCCAGCTCTTCTGTCATTTTGACAAATCCATCAATATCTAACGTATCATCTTTGATTTCTCTTTTTATTTCAGCAAATTCATCAGATAATCCATCTATTTTTTTCGATAACATTTCCACTACATCTGCAAATTCTAACGAATTACTTTCTATCTGCGTGACGGCCTCTCCAATTTTTAAAATTTCATTTCCAATTGCACTTAAAATATCACTTGCCTTCTTTATAATATCAGAATTATAAACACTTTCCACGCCCTGCAAGCCTAAAATCACATCTTTATTATTATCATAACACTTTTTTAATTCTCGTACTGCTGAATCAATTCGTCCTTTTACAGAATCCAACTTTGCTTTATCTGTTGTGTATCCAGTTTGTTTTTTTAATTTTTCTGCAACGCCTTTTTCCTTGTAAATAGACATTTTATGCTCAACTTCAGATTTTTTAATTTTGTATTCCTCAATCTGCTCTGGAATTTTATTCGCATCTAATAATTGAGAAACCGATGTTGTCAACTCCTTCACACAAGATGTTATTTCTGCACTTTTCCCTATTTTTCCACCAACCAATTTCTCAAGAAGACCATTTTCATGATCAGCACTATTTGATAGATCTTTTTGCCCAAAATATTGAATTCCATCAAACAAGCTTGACGGTTGTATATTTAAGTCAAGTCCATTTTCATCTATAACATTACTCTGTTCTCCGTATATACGACTAACAATATAATGTTTGCCATGTTTATCAACAACAGATACTGTTGCTTTTCCTCCTGAGCCAAAAATATTTTTTATCAGTGATTCTTTATATTCTTTATCTGTTTGCAACGGTAAATCAAATATATAACGAATTGCTTCAAGCACAGACGACTTTCCACTTCCGCGAATTCCAATTAACGAATTAAGCTCTGATGAAAATCTAATAGTCTGACCATCAAATTTTCCGCCTTGAAAACTTATAGATTCAATATACCCATGTCTTCTTTCCGGTAATGATTCAGCAACTCTACTTTTATAGTCCTGTAATGCAAATTTAATCGCCGCATATGAATATTCTCCGATTTTTAAATATGTTTGTTTATCCCCTTTTCCAATATCTTTCAATGATTTAGGATCCGATCCCTCTATAAGAGCTGGAATATATCCAAAACAACGATTAAATTTATTTATATTATCCCTTGTCCTCGATTTTTGTATTCCTAAAACTCGTTTTCTAAACGGAGCAAGCCCTGAGAGCGATTCTAAAAGACCGCCTCCACATTCGTTAAACAAACCACTGCCTTGATCAACATGGGCAAATATTACAAAATAATCTTTTCCATACTCCTCCAGTTTTTCCAATGTGCTTTTTAAATCATAACAACATTTTGTATTTCTATTTTCAGGATTAGATATTGTTGCAAATGCGGCTGTTAAAAATGTTTGAATGTGATTATTGCCATTTTCTAACCATTCATCAGGATTAAAAACTATAAGAGTATGTATACCATTAGCTCCCTCTTTAACAGTCAATTCTACACCAGGTAATATAAATATTTTTTCTTTGCTTGCTGCCCTTTTTAAGGCTTTATATTCATCTTTGTCAAATTTATTATGATTGGTAATAACTCCAACAGAAATATTAGCTTGTTTCAATGCCGAAATATATGATTTCACAAAATCATTTGGTTCACCACTATATGAAAATTCTTTATCTTTTTGTGTATGCAGATGAAAATCTGCCCTTAAAAATTCAAGCCCTGATTCAAACATTTTATCCCTCCTTATATTACTCTACCCCCAACGCCTTAAACACTGCATCTTCCGCACTCTGATATGGAATCAACTGAAATGCACTCATCAGATCAGCTGGAACACTTGCGAAATCAACAAACGCGGTACTCGGAATCAGCACCTTCTTTGCGCCGCTATCCAGACACACCTGAAGTGTATTGGCAAGTTCATCCACCTTTATCATTGTACCAAGCCGCTAGCGCGGCGGCTAGCCCCAGGTACGTGAATTTTCCACTTTTTTAACAAAAAAGTAGCAGTTTTTGAATATATGTTGTATTGTTGAGTTACCAC
>NZ_QRVX01000093.1:0-3559 GCF_003458885.1 Coprococcus sp. AF21-14LB
GAAAACAATCTTCATTGGGTGTTGGATGTTCATTTTCGAGAGGATGCATGTAAAATCAAAGCAGAAAAAGCGATGCAAAATCTGTCACTGATCCGAAAGATCTGTTATAATCTTATGAAATTGGATAAACGATTTGACAAGAAGAAAAAAATGACCTATAAAAAGATGAGTATGTTATATACATATCATTTAGAATATGTGCAGGAATTGATTTTTGAGAAAATTGTAGAAAATATTTAAAAATATCCATCTAGGGAAATAGTTCTCTAAATGGATATTTTATGCGGTTGCCCTGCCCATATGGGGAGTGCTTAAGACTCTGAAAACCGATATCATATACTATGTAAAAGTGTATCAAACCTATGGTTTTGTTCCTTGTTGAGATGTCAGATTGTTTATAAGATACTGTCTGGAAAGGAGAAAAATAATATGAGATGTATTATGAGAAGAATCTGCCTATTCCTGGTAATGATTGCGGTTATAGTTTTTACAGGGTGTGGGCAGAAGAAAAAAGAAGATCCAGTAACCGTTACATTGTGGCATGTATATGGAGGACAGACAGAATCGCCATTAAACGATCTGATTGATGAATTTAATGAAACGATTGGAAAAGAGGAAAATATCCAGGTACAGGTTGGCAGTGTTACAAATACGAATACGATACATGAAAATGTACTGGCATCCGCATTTGGAGATCCGGGAGCTTCCAAACTGCCGGATATGTTTGTTTCCTATCCTAAAACAGTTCTGGCGATGCCGGATGATACGGAACTTGTAGATTATTATGATTATTTTACAGAAGAAGAATTGAACGAATTTATTCCGGCCTTTTTGGAAGAAGGTGTCATTCATGAAAGACTTTCTATTTTGCCGGTAGCAAAATCAACGGAAGTTATGTTTATCAATAAAACAGCATTTGATCGTTTTGCGAAAGAAACAGGAGCGAAGATGGAAGATTTAAAAACATGGGAAGGACTCTTCGCAATGGCAGAACAATATGCTGCATGGACAGATAACCAGACGCCGGACATTCCTGATGATGGAAAGAATTTTTTCGTTCATGATTATCATTTTAACTATTTTCAGGTAGGTGTAGAATCTCTGGGTGAAAATTTCTTTAAGGGAGAAAATCTGGCTTTCGGACCGGAATTTCAAACAGTATGGGAACCTTATGCAAAAGCGGCACTGTCCGGAGGAGTATGGCTTCGCAGCGGTTATGCAACGGAACCTTTGCGAACGGGAGATTCGATTGTATCGGTGGCTTCGTCAGCCAGTGTGTTATATTATTCTGACAAAGTTACTTATGCGGATAACACATCGGAAAAAGTAGAGATTGTTTCCATGCCATGTCCCGTATTTGCCAGGGGAGAAACGATGGTCATGCAGCGGGGTGCCGGTATTTGTACGGTAAAATCTACACCGGAAAAAGAAAAAGCCTGTATTACGTTTCTTAAATGGCTGACAGAAGCCCAAAAGAATGTAGAATTTGTGACTAGTCTTGGATATATGCCGGTAAAGCAGGAGGCTTCGATATTTACCTTCCGGAGGCGCTCGAGAAGTTAAGTGATCCGATGTATGTATCACTTTATCAGGCTTTTTTAAAGACGCAGGAGAATTATACATTTTATACTGCTCCGCAATTGGATTCCTATCTGGATCTGGAAACAAAGTTTGAAGAACTTATCAGGCAAATCTTGTCAGTAAAGCGGTTGGAGTGGCTGGAAGACCCGGAAGATATGGATAAACTTGTTTCAGAGACATTAGAGGATTTCAAAGCAGCATACACACAATAATGTCTGCCGGATCGGCAAAAAGAGGTGGCTGACATATGGGAGAAAAGAAAATAAATTTCTGGAAGATTATAAAAGGAATAAAGAGACAAAACATTCGTATGCAGCAAAGACTGATTGTTTATTGGTGCGTGGTGATTTTAACACTTTTTTTTGTGACAGTTCTATTATTCAGTATTTTGGGAGTCCTTCCGGGAATGGATTTTAAAGTACGGGAAATGTTGTCTGCCCAGCAGAAAAATACGTTGTCAACTATGACAGAGCAGACTGATATTATGATGGCGAGAAGTATTTCTTTATCGGAAGACATTACAAAAGAATTGAATCAATGCCTGACAGCCAATGGAAAGACATTTTCAGATTTGAATGATAATCCTCAGCTGATCATGGATTTAGAGTCTGCGCTGTATCCCTCCTTGAAATCTGCATTGGATGTGAAGTATTGCAGTGGAGTTTTTGTTGTATTGGATGCAACGGTAAATACGAAGACGGAATATGCAGATACATCACGCATGGGAATTTACCTGCGCCTGTCTGATTTAAAGGCAGTAAATACAAGCAAACAGCACGTAGTTTTTTTCAGGGGAAATGCTGATATTGCAAGAGCAGAGCAGGTACAGCTCCATAACCGTTGGAATTTAGAATTTGATACGTCCGCATTGCCGGGTTATGAACAGATTATGCAGTTTGATGGGAACCGGCTGGTAGAGAGCTGCCTGTGGACAGACCGGCTGGAGCTGAGTGACACATGGGAGGATGTGCAGCTTTTATATGTCCCGGTTTTAGACAGTACCGGAAAAGTACGCGGTTTGTGCGGTATGGAGATGAGTAATCTGTATTTCAGGCTGTCTTATCCTATGGTGGAAGGTTCCTGTGGGAATATAGTGACAGTACTGGCTCCTATGGACAAAAAAGGAAACATCTATCTGGATAAGGCGATGTTCGGAGATACAAAGGAAACGTATCTTTCACCATCAGGAACGATGACAGTGAAGAAAGGAAAGTATTATAATACATATTCTACCGCTTTCGGGAATTATATAGGCAGGCATGAACTGCTTGAATTGAAGAGTTGTAATGGGATGCCGCTTGCGGTACTGACATTGATATCAGAAGCGAATTATGAAAAATTAACAGCGGACAATCGAAGGGACTGGATCATCGGTACGTTGTTATTCCTGATTTTATTATTGGTTGTTTCTGTCAGTATGTCCCGTCGTTTTGTGAAGCCGATTCTTCGGAGTTTAAAAGCACTGCAGGAGGATACGCTGACAGATGAAAATTTATCAGGAATTTCAGAAGTGGATGCACTGGTTGATTTTATGCAGAAAAAAAGAAATACGGAGAAACTGGAAAATGGAGGCATTCCTCCGAATATAGAAGAAATGCTCAAGGCGTTTGCTTTGCGCGTGGAAACTCTGACTCCGTCAGAGAGGATGGTTCTTCAGTATTATGTTGATGGATATACGATACAGGAGATTGCTTCATTGCTTTATATCAGTATTGGAACAGCTAGAAAACATAATACAAATATGAATCGAAAACTGGGAATAACTGTCAGAGAGGAATTAATGCTGTATATTGAGTTGTTTCGAAAATGCGATCAGTTAGATAAGCTGACATATAATAGAACTGAGTAAAAGAAAAAGAGTCTGTACAGGCAATGTCATTAAGTTAAGGAAAAATAATTAGATTCTTATATTAGAAATAATATAGGAGTCTTTTTATTTTGTAAAAATAGTTGACAAACAAGATAGAATGTGCGGCCG
>NZ_QRVX01000094.1:0-3459 GCF_003458885.1 Coprococcus sp. AF21-14LB
TTTATATCTTCTAAACTCAAACCGTCTATTTCCTTTGCCCGCCTTTGTGCGGGCTATTTTCATTCAAAAGTTCGACGAAAGTCGAACTTTCCTATAAAGTAAAAAAAGCTACAACTTTTGATTTCTCAAAAGCTGTAGCTTTGAAACATGCGGATGACAGGAATCGAACCTGCACGGTCTCCCACTAGATCCTAAGTCTAGCGCGTCTGCCAGTTCCGCCACATCCGCACAATGAAGCATCGGGGATTCGAACCCCGGACAACTTGATTAAAAGTCAAGTGCTCTACCGACTGAGCTAATGCTCCATAACTATATTGTAATTCGCCTGGCACCTTTGTCTTCTCCCCAGACTAACTGGCTAGTTGGATTCGAACCAACGAATGCAGGAGTCAAAGTCCTGTGCCTTACCGCTTGGCGATAGCCATTACATAGAAATACCTTGTCAACGAAACAGTTCGTCTAACAAGGTCTACACTAAAGGGTGGATACAGGGATTCGAACCCTGGGCCTCCAGAGCCACAATCTGGCGCGCTAACCAACTGCGCTATACCCACCATAACGTGCTCGAAGGGATTCGAACCCCCGACCCACGGCTTAGAAGGCCGTTGCTCTATCCAGCTGAGCTACGAACACATATCTTAAAGGCTATACTTGGCTTTAAGAAAGCGGGTGATGGGAATCGAACCCACGTATCTAGCTTGGAAGGCTAGTGTTCTACCATTGAACTACACCCGCATGAATCGGGGTGACAGGATTCGAACCTGCGACCTCCTGGTCCCAAACCAGCGCTCTAGCCAAGCTGAGCCACACCCCGATGTTTTATTGTTTTTGCATCTCTCCCTGACGCAAGTGTTATTATATATGAACTAAATTCAAAAGTCAACATTTTTTTCAATTTTTTTTTATTTTTTTTGTTTTTTTATTTTTTCCTGCATTATTAGCACAGATAAGCTAGATTCTCATGCTAACTTATCTGTGCATATTCCATCATTACTTTGACCATTCTGTCCGTTCTACAGGTAACGTATTTCTGGTCGAAGCATTCCATCCTTTTCTGCCTCAATCACAATATAGCTCGGCCTTCTGTCACTTTGGCGCGGATAACTTAAACTCCCAGGATTTGCTACCAGAATCCCACTGTTCCATTCCACAATCGGTCGGTGGGTATGACCATAAAACACTGCCTGCGCTCCCCCTGCCGATGCTGCAAGCGCCAAACGTTCTGTTCCCATAGAAACATAATAAGCATGACCGTGTGTCAGCATTACTTTCTGACCTGCAATGCGTACCTCTGCTTCTCTTGGCAAATCTGACCAGAAATCATTATTACCGGCTACCATGTAGACCGGACACTCCATCACTGCCCGAATGTAATCTTCTCCCTCTTCCACATCTCCAAGATGAATCAACATATCCGGCTGGCCTTCCCTTTCCAGCATTTTATCAAAATTTCCATGTCTCCCGTGCGTATCACTGATTACAAGTATTTTCATATTTCTTCTCCATTACTTTTCGCATTGACCGCAGCGCTTTTCCCCGATGACTCACTTCATTCTTCTGCTCCGGTGTAATCTCTGCAGAAGTCATTCCGAACTCCGGAAGGAAAAAGATTGGATCATATCCAAATCCGTTCACTCCCGCAATCTTATATCCTATCCGGCCTTCCATAGCCTCACACACGACTTCTTCTGTTCCATCCGGAAATACTGCCGCAATCGCACACACAAATCTGGCTGTCCTTTTCTCGTCCGGAACTCCATCTAAACGATCAAGCAGCATCTGGTTCTTAATGTCATATGAAGTATCTTTTCCGGCATAACGCGCAGAATAGATTCCCGGTTCTTTATTCAGATAATCTATTTCCAAGCCGGAGTCATCTGCCAGAATAATATCTGAAGGAAGACGCTCTGCAATCGCCCGCGCTTTAATCAACGCATTTTCTTCAAATGTTGTCCCATTTTCTTCTACATCCACATCGATTCCGGCTTCTTTCATAGATAAGATTTCCATTCCAAGATCAGAAAGAATCATCTTAATTTCTTTCATCTTATTTTGATTTCCTGTTGCAAAAATGATTCGTTTTTCCATCTGTATACTCCTTTATTTCTTCGGTCTCGGTGGTTTTGGTCCCAAGACTGATAGTAATAAGTCTTCAGCATTCCATTATATATTTTGCGATTCTTGTCCGCTTTTCTTCCCATATATTTCTCTGTATCTTCATAAGACGTAATCAGATATGCAGACCAGCTGTCTAATTGCCGGTAGGCATCTCCCAACGCACGGTAAATGTCCGGAAGCGCTTCTTTTTCTTCCAGTCGTTCTCCATACGGAGGATTTGTAATAAGAAATCCATATTTTTTCGGGTGGCTCAAATCTTTCACCGCCCGCTCCTGGAAATGGATCAGATGATCTACCCCTGCCTCTCTTGCATTATGTCTCGCAATCCGAACCATATCTCTATCAATATCATATCCCTGAATATCCACTTCCACGGAATCATCCACAAGATCATTCGCTTCATTTATTGCTTCATACCAGAGCTTCTTCGGAATCAGATTATTCCACTTCTCTGCCGTAAAAGAACGGTTCATACCAGGTGCAATATTTGCTGCCATCATTGCCGCTTCAATCGGAAATGTTCCGCTTCCGCAAAATGGATCCACAAGAATCCTGTCTTTCTTCCACGGAGTCAGCATAATAAGCGCTGCTGCCAGCGTCTCCGAAATAGGTGCTTTTCCTGCTGTTTCGCGATACCCTCTCTTATGCAGAGAACTTCCCGATGTATCGATTCCGATCGTCACAATGTCTTTCATTAGAAATACTCGGATCGGATATTCTGCTCCTGTCTCCTGAAACCATTCAATGTGATATTTCTCTTGAAGACGCTTCACAATTGCCTTCTTCATAATAGACTGGATATCTGACGGACTGAAAAGTTTACTTTTAATTGAAGATGCTTTTGCTACCCAGAACTTTCCGTCTGCCGGAATCCACTGTTCCCACGGAAGTGCCTTCGTCTTATCAAACAGCTCCTCAAAACTGCTTGCTTTAAACGAGCCTGCCTTTAAAAGCACTCTCTCTGCCGTTCTCAGAAAAATATTTGCACGCACAAGCGCTTCCATATCTCCGTAAAATGTCACCCTGCCATCTTCCACGCTGGCAATTTCATAGCCAAGATCAAGAACTTCTCTTTTCAAAACTGATTCCAGTCCAAAATGACACGGTGCGATCAATTCTATCATATTCATGTGTTTTTCTCCTCTGTTATCTGATAACTTCTATATTAATGTGATTTAGAAACACTGTCAACATGATGCTGCCAAAAATCTCCGTCAGTCATTCTTAACACGATCGAGTAGGAGGCTAATCATTAATTGATTAGCCGACCTCTCACACCACCTAGCATACCGTTCAGTACTAGGCGGTCCTTAGTTTTCACAAACTACTAGATAATAGTCA
>NZ_QRVX01000095.1:0-3399 GCF_003458885.1 Coprococcus sp. AF21-14LB
AAAAAAATCGTTATAATAATCTTTGGTTATCATAGTTCCATTATAACATGGAACGGAGTGAAAGATGGTTGTCGTTAGCCATCTTTTTCTCTTTTTACGAAAAAGTTTCAGGGGCAGATTTGACTCATGTGAGTCAAATCTGCCCTGTTTGGAACTATCTATTTCCCGACAGCCCGTAAATGTGATTCTTCATAATTGTACCAATTCGCGGACGTTTAGCCGATGCGTATATGGGGATTGTATTGTTCTCGGATGTCCATGATCGTCGAAGCTGATGAGGAATCAGCTGAAAACACGCAGATTTCTGTGGTGTAAAACATTGCAGGGCATGCTTTTAAAGCCTCCCGTTGGCAGGCTTTTTCAAAACAGTATAAGAAGTTAGGATGATCAGGATGGTGCATAACACCTTCCCAGCTGTTTCATAGAACTTTGGCCACATTCCGGGCAGATAGAAATATCAAAGTCCCACACAGCCTTTAAAAGCTCAGCCATGGACATATCTGTAAACCGTCTTTTAAAACGCTGGTGTCCCTGCAAGGCAAAAATGAGTTTCAGGTTTTTTCTTTTCATCCGGTTGTTCAGGAAACCATAATAACGGATCTTCTGGAAACCGGACGGAAGCACATGCATCAGGTATCTCCTAATGAATTCTGTATGAGCCAGAGTGATCTGGCGCCTGGCTCGCCGGGCTTTTTTCCCCTGGCAGAGAACGTGACCTCCTTTTCCGTGACGGAAGGATACGGCTGTTGGAAATGGCGATCTTATGGGTGTATCTTCCAAGATATTCGACCGCATTTCCAAAGCCGTTAAAGGTTTCTTTTATGTAAGGACACCAGTCCTTTTCATAAAGTTTATCTTTCCAGTTCTTCCATTCATATGAATCCTGCAATCTTTCACAGGATGAAGAAAGATCCAGCTTATTATCCTCGTAGAGGGTGTTGAGCAGGGAAAGATATTTGCCTTTGAACTTATCGCGGAGAACATATACGGGGATGAAAAATTTACCGGCAGACTTTCGGATCTTATGCTCCCTGGTAAGACCGCCGCCCGAAATAATACAGTGCATATGCACATGGTAACCGATCTCCTGGTTCCATGTATGGAGTACCTGGATGATGCCGGGTGTTGCACCGAGATACTTTTTGTCGGAAGACAGTTCAAGAAGTGTTTCGGCACAGCATCTGTGAAGAAGCCCGTACAGAAGCTTCTGGTTACGATAAATAAGCGGGTTTAACTCATGTGGCAGGGTGAAGACCACATGAAAATACGGCGTATCGATGACTTCTTCCCTGCGTTTATCCACCCAGACTTCTTTTAAGACAGCCTGGCAGTTTGGGCAGTTCCGGTTACGGCAGGAATTATTGTGGAATTGCGTATGTCCGCACTCGGTACACTGGCTGGCATTGGCTCCAAGGGCGCCGGATTTACAACGGATGACAGCGAGGGAGGCTTTTCTCTGGATGTCAGAAACAGGGTGCCCGGAAGAAAGAAAAGAGTCAAAAGAACACTGCCAGATCTTCTGGATCTTGAGATCACTCATAAAGCCCACCTGCCATTCTGTCAAAAGGATTGGAAGAAGCCATCAGGGCATTTGATGCCAGATGTACGTATATAACCGTGGAAGAAACAGACCGGTGTCCCATGAGCGCTTTCAAAGTGAGCAGGTCGGTCCCGTCTTCATAATGGTAGGTGGCAAAAGCATGGCGGAATGTGTGACAGGTAAAACGGTGCTCCCATCCGAGTTCTTTTTCGTGTGCAAGGATAAAGCTGGGGATACGCTGGTGATCGATGGGCTTGTCCGGGTTTTTCTTCTGTGGAAAGAGCCAGTCTTTCGGCCGGGAACCAGCCGGGAATGAATACCAGTACCGGAGGATGATCTCCCAGACGTTATCAGAAAGAGGTACGTAACGGTCAGAGCGGTTCTTGGAAGCACGTATATGAATACGTTTTCTGGAATGTTCAATGTCAGAGCATTTCAGATGACGTACTTCGCCCACCCGCAGCCCGGAAGAAAACATAAGGCAGAGTATGGTCTTAAACTTTATGTCAGAAATGGAAAACAGGAATGTTTTCATTTCTTCACGTGAAGGGATAAAAGGGGTATAAGAGTCAAATTTTCTGAAAGGGAGCTGATAGGGGTCCCAGGGCTTATGGAGGACATAAAGTGTAAAAAATCTCAGCTGTGAGATGCAGGCATTTATCGTACGGTCAGAAAGATCTCTTGTGTTCTGGATCCAAAAGATAAAGTCCCGCATCTGCTGCCATGATGCATCTTCCGGTGCAGTCAGACCGTTGTCGGAAAGGTACTGCAGATAAGCGGAGATATATGTAGAATACGAAGTATGGTATGGTCAGTAAGACCGCGCAGGGAAAGCATCTCCCTGAAAGAAGATAAATATTTGTCCATAAGGAACCTCCTGTAAATGAAATAAGATTGATCTAGAGTCAGGATATTTCAAAACAGGTGGTGGACGGATAAAAAAGTAAAATATGTACTTGTTGAGTTTAAAAATCCATGATAACATAAGCATAGCAGCTTTTTTGTATTGTTTTAGGTTGTCTTGTGGTGATTCAACAATAAAACATATATAAGAAAACTGCTACTTTTATTTCGAGGAAAACTGATTTTTTTGAAAAAAAGTAGTGGAATCACGTACTTAGGACTAGCCGTCGCGCTAGCGACTTGGTACAATGAAAAAGAAAGCTGAATTGGAATCCGAGCTTCCAGTTTGCAAGTTTAAGTGAGTGTGTGAAACTTTTTCTGTAAAATAATGTTTATAAGGTTCTTCTATGATACAATAAATATCATTAGGAGGGCCTTTTATTATGGCAAGACAAAAGAAACCTGTACATCGTGTACAAATGACAGAAGGAAAACGAAACATCATCCATACTTATAATACATGGATCGACTAAGAGCGGCTACTGGGAGATTATAGAAAATTAGCGGGATGATAGAAAATGAAGGTTAAATTAGAAGATGATGGCGAAGATAATTCAGAACTTATTGAAGAAATAGAAGATTCATTTATAGAAGAGTATATTCCATTACCAGGACAGTATGAAATCAATGAGTACAGGATTATGGAAGAATTTATATACGACCTGCCAGAAGGCAGAAATCAAGACACATTAGAGAGAGCAATACAGGGAAGAGGAGATTTTAGAAGATTTAAAGATAGATTATTCGACTTAAATCTGGAACAAAAGTGGTATGATTATCGAGACCGTGCCTATGAACGTATTGCGAAAGAATGGTGCGAAAAATATAACATTGATTGTTGTGATATAATTCATAAGGGAAGTATCAGATTCAGAGCAGATAAAAAGAGCAGTTCTGAATTAACAGGAACTGCTCTGAATGTGATTCTTTCCAATTGTACCAGGCCGCGGACGGGT
>NZ_QRVX01000096.1:0-3073 GCF_003458885.1 Coprococcus sp. AF21-14LB
AACCGTCCATTAGATGAATATGACGAAAAAACGTAAAATTCGTTTAACTGTAAAACCTCCATTAGATGAATATGACGAAAAAACGTAAAATTCGTTTAACTGTAAAACCTGGAATTACAGGATATTCTCAAGCATATTTTAGAAATAATATTTCTCAAGAAGAAAAAACTTCAAAAAGATGCGGATTATGCTTGCAATGTAACATTTATAGGGGACTTAAAAATTTTTTTGAAAACAATAGAGACTGTATTGCTTAGAAAGAATATATATACAAATCCGGATAATAAATAGAGAAGATGGAGAGAAAAGTATGAAAAAAAGATTATTGATTTTAGGGGCTGGACGTGGACAAGTTGGACTTTATAAAGCTGCAAAGGAAATGGGAATTAATACAATAGCAGGAACTATGCTTGGTGGAAACTTACCATGTTTAAAATTGGCAGATGAAGTATGTGACATGGATATTTCGAAACCAGATGAAGTTGTAGAAAAAGCAAAAAAACTTCAATTAGATGGAGTTGCAACTTGTTGTTTAGATACAGGAATTGCATCATTAGGGAAGGTTTGTGATTCTTTACAACTGGTAGGTCTTAAAGAAATTTCAGCTGCAATGTGTAATGATAAATCTAAGATGAAAAAAGCATTCATGGAAAACAAGGTAAGTACGGCAAAGTATTTTGAAATATCAAACGAAGAGGAGCTAGAAAAGGCTTTAGAAACAATAAAATTGCCAGTCATTATTAAAGCAATAGATCTACAGGGAAGTAATGGAATTTATATTTCCAAAACTAAAGAAGCGGCTATTAAAGGTTTCCATGCAGCTATGAAATTAACGAAACAATCTTATTGCATTGTAGAAGAGTTTATTGAAGGATGGGAATTTGGGGCTCAAGCATTTGTGTATCGAGGAGAGGTACTTTTTGTAATGCCACATGGCGATGAAACATATATGAGTCATACAGCAGTGCCAGTGGGGCATTATGTTCCTTTAGATTGTAATAAAGATGTCTATGATCAGACTGAAAAAGCAGTAAAAAGTGCTATAAAAGCACTAGGACTTGATAATTGTGCTGTTAATGTTGATTTAATTTTAAAAGATGGAAAAGTATATGTAATTGAATTGACTGGTCGTGTGGGAGCCAATTGTTTGCCAGAGTTAGTGGAAATAAATTTTGGCATAGAATATTACAAAATGATTGTAGCTATGGCAGTAGGAGAAAATCCAGTAAAATATTGGGAAAATAGAAGAGCAAATACAAAAGCTGGATTGGCTCAAATGATATTAGAAAAAGAAAAGAGTGGGATTATAGAAAATATTTCTTATGAAGAGCAAATAAAAGATAATGTTTTAGAAGTTACATTTTTCAAACAGTGTGGAGATCAAATTAGAGTATTTGAAAATTCTAATGACTGCATAGGGCAAATAATTGTACAAGGTGAAACATTAGACGAATGTAAAGAAGAATTAAAAAAGGGTAGTTGAAAAAATTAATATACAATTAAAGTAATTTTGAGGTTAATATGAAAATTTGGGTGATAGGGCGTAGCTATCCACAAGCTATAAATAATTTACAAGGTTCTTTTGAAATTGAACAAGCAAAAATGCTTGCCAAATATGGAAATGAAGTATCGTATATTTCTTGCATATTTCATCCATTTAAAAAAATAAAAAAGTGGGGTTATTGTAAATGGGAAGAAGATAATATTCAAGTATTTACATATTCTCAATTTTGGGCACATGAACGAATGAAATTACACCTAAAAAAAATTAAATTAAAGATATGGGATAAATTCCTAGAACAAATAGAGAAAGATATAGGATTGCCAGATATTATCCATGTACATTATCCAGCGAATATTACTGTTGCAGAAGGGATATTAAAATATAAATTTAAAAGCGTTAAAATAGTTTGTACAGAGCATTGGTCTCAAGTGCTTAATAATACAATTGATTGTTATGAAAAAAAGCAATTAAAATTGTATGTAGATAATGCAGATAAGTTTCTGTGTGTGGGATCCTCTTTGCGCAATGCGATTGTAAACTTAACAAAAACAAAAAGAGAAGTATATATTGTCCCTAATGTTGTAAATGAAGTGTTCAAGCCTATAGAGAAGATTGGAGATGCTTTTCGCTTTATTGTAGTAGGTGCGTTGGTTCCTATAAAACAGTTTGATAAAGTAATTCAGTCCTTTACAGTAGCATTTAAAAGTAAAGAAGAGGTAAAGCTGATCATTGTGGGAGATGGTGTTGAAAAGAAAAATTTAGAAAAGCTTGTAGAGAATCTAAATATGCAGAAGCAAATCTTTTTTACGGGTAGGCTTAGTCATCAAGATACGGCTAATGAAATCGGACAAAGCGATGTGTTGATTTGCTATAGTAAAAGCGAAACATTTGGCGTTCCGATTATTGAAGCGTGGGCGTGTGGCTTACCTGTAATTGCTACAACGGAAGTAGCAGTTGTTGAACAGTGGGATGAAAGATTGGGAATCCAAGTTTCAGCAGAGAATATGAAGGAGCTGGCAGATAAAATGCAATATATTTATAAGCATAAAGAAGAATATAATATCAACTATATTCAAAATTTTGCTCAGCAAAATTATTCAGAAAAGAATATTTATGAAAAATTAATTCATTATTATTTGAAATAGTAGTAAGGAGGATTTATTTAATGCAACCGTTAGTTAGCATTATAATACCAGTGTATAATGCAGAAAGATTTTTAAGAGAAACGCTAGATTCGCTCGTAGAACAGACTTATAAGCACTTTGAGGTTATATGTGTTGATGATGGTTCCACAGATAAATCATTAGAGATTTTAAGAGAATACAATCAAAAGGATTCGCGCTTTAGATTCATTGAACAAAATAATCAATATGCTGGAGTAGCACGCAATAATGGTTTAAAGGTTGCTTGTGGAAAATATATTATGTTTTTAGACTCAGATGATTTATTTGAGAAAAAAATGCTATTTACATTAGTTAAAATAGCTGAGAGAAAGAAAATAGACATACTTTTTTTTTGGATTTTATCATTTTAAAACTAACAAATCAAAAAGAAGTAGTATGGGGATTC
>NZ_QRVX01000097.1:0-2851 GCF_003458885.1 Coprococcus sp. AF21-14LB
ATAAGCTCTCGCCCTCCTTACATGAATAATCGGGTATGCCCTGTTTCGGGGCAGCCTTGCCTTTGGCAGCGTCCTCCTGCGCCCACTTGTAAATGGTGGCTGCATGGCTGTGGTACTGCTTCCCGGTGGAAGCGATATGGCAGGAAAGCCGGTCAAGGTAATACTCCCACTTGCCGGGGAAGTCCTGTTCCAGTTCCAAAAGTTCTGCGTCAGAAAGGAATACATTTTTATATCTGCCATAAGCGGCAGGGGACTGCCCCTCACTCGCTCTTTTTGTTTGGCTCTCTATTAGGTTGTTTATATTAGTTTGGTTAGGGGACGGTTTTCCGTCCGTCATAAGGTCAGTTTTCCGGCTGTCAGTTGGTCGGTTTCCTGCCCTTATGAGGGGCGGTTTTCCGTCCGTCAGTTGGTCGGAAAACTGTACCACTGGAATATCCGGCACTTTCACATACAGATGATTGGCGGCAGAAAAGCCCGTCCGTCTGCGTTCCAGCAGCCCGGCAGCGTCCAGTTCGTTCAGTGCGCCCTTTATGGTGGTACAGCCTTTATCCAGCATTTCCGCTATCTCTGCTATGGGGTAGACAATGTATGTCCGCCCCTCGCTGTCCTGCCAGCCGTTCTTCTGCGAAAGGGTGGAACGGTCTAACAGCAGCGCATACAGCAGCTTGGCGGTGTGGGATATGTCCATTTTCAGCAGGAAACGGGGGTAAGGCAGGTAAGCGGGCAGCTCCGTTTCTGCGGTCATATAATCAGCGATAGGGTTCACCTCCTTGTGGTGTCTGTCTATGGGTTCTGTTACGCTTTTAGGGGGCGTTTTCGGGGGAAAAGGATAAATGTATCACGCACCCTTTGACACCCTCCAAAAAAGCCTTGATTTATGCGGGTTTGAAATGCCCTAAAGCGTGACATTTCTCCCTTTGTTTCCGCTTCCGTTTGGCGGCGTTTATCCGCTTCATGCGTCCGGCGCAGTCCGGGCAGTATTTCCCCCGGTTGGATTTGGGGACAAAGAACGCCCCGCAGACAGCGCAGCGTTTCCGGCTTCCCCGGCGCAAGAGGGCGGCTTCCAGTGCTTCATCAAGGGGCAGGACAGCGGCAGTAAACCAGCGGCAGAGCAGCGAATAGCTGATACTCTGCACACAGACGCAAGGCTCGCCGTCCTCCAAAAGCAGACAATTCCCGCTGTCATAGTTGCAGCACTCATGCACAAGGCGGCGGGCTGCCCGGTACTGGCGGTAGTCCATGCGGGGGATATTACCGTTCATGGCTCTGCTCCTTTCTGCGCTGCGGCTCGCTCCGGCGTAAAATCTGGTCGATATTGCCCTTGACAGTCTGTAAGCGGCGGTATTCCTCCCGTTTTGCCCGGTAATCGTTGTAGCCGCTGTTTTTCTCTTTGATAAGGCTTTCAATCTCTGCTTGCAAGGCTTTATAGCCCGGCAGCTTGGAAATGCCGTTCTCCCTGAAATAACGGGCGGTTGCGTCTGCTATGATAAAGTCGCTTTCGTGCTTCTGTCGGTAGGCTGCTTTTGCTTTGGCGTTTTTCTGCTGTTTCAGCCCGTCCCGGACAGGGCGGGTCTTGGAATAGGCAAGTACCTGCCGTTGCAGCTCCTTTTTCCTGTTCAGCGTCTTTTCCACCTGCTTCAGCTCTGTAAGGCTTTCCTGCATGGCGGCATAGGCGGCAGAACAGGCTTCGTCCAGTTCCTCCGGGGAGGAAAAGCCGTACTGCTGGTAGGCGGTAACGGTAGCCGCCATCTGCTTTAGGTTGTGCTTTGCCGCCCAGCGGTCATAGCCCACGCCCTTGCCCTCGGCTCGCTTGGCTTCCCGGTCAACCATGCGCTGCAAGGTGTTGTCTGCCGGGGCGGTTTTTGCGGTTTTTTCCTCCTGCAAGCGTCCCTTTTGGGTATGTGGGTATTCCGGTATGGCTTTAGGCTTTTCGGCGGCTCTGTGGGCGTTCTGCGTAAGCAGGGCAAGGACAGCAGCCTTGTCAAAATCGTCCCCCAGCTTCCGGGCTGTGATAGGCTTTGTTCTGTCCGGCGTGAGGTAGGAAAGCCGCCCCCGGCTCTCCTTGACGGTCACGCCCTCCCGCAGCAAAAGGGAAGAAAACTCGTCAAAGCTGGTAGCTTGGGAAAGTGCCTGCCGTATCGTCCGGCGCAGCTTCGCCTTGTCCGTTTCAAACTTGGTGGGCTTGGTCGGTTGTCCGGCGGCTTCTCTGGCGGCGTTCTCTTTATCAAGGGCAAGCTGCCCTTTCTTTGCCGCCCAGTATTCCCGTTCTGTTATCCGTTCCTTGCTGCCGTTCAAGAGGTCGATTTGGTAAAGCCCCTCCCGGTGGCACATCTCCATAACTTCACTCTTGAAATATTCCATAGCGGCGTTGGTACAGCGGTGCTTGCAGCCCTCCCGTGTGTCGGCTGGTCTGTCCATGTAGGGCAGAAGCGGGACTTCATAAATCCGCAGGGAGTTGAGGACGATATGCACATGGATATTCCCGCTGTGGTTATGCCCGTCCGGGTGGGTGCATACAAGGCTTGGTGTCCGGGGAAATGCTCTTTACAGAACTGCTCGCCCAGCTCCTGCGCCCGGTCTACGGTCAAGCCGTTGTCTGTCCCGTCCCGTGGGTCAAAGCTGATGATATAGTGGTGGCTTTTCACATCTTCCCGTTTTTGGTTTTTCTCATAGCGGAGATTGGCTCGCATACAGGCAACGGCGAAATCCTCGCCCCCGCAGTTAAGGGAAGAAATGCGGTAGTCCTCCCTCGGTATCAGCCGCCCGTTTTCATCAAGGGTGGGCTTCATGGTAAACTCGTCATGCTCAAATGTGAGGTAGGCTTCCGCTGCGCCATAGTCGGCATTTTTAG
>NZ_QRVX01000098.1:0-2754 GCF_003458885.1 Coprococcus sp. AF21-14LB
ATCACTACAAAGTCCAAATAGTTTAGTACTCAACTTTTTTGACTTTGCTACAGGAGGTGAGTTATGAAATCTCATACAAGTTTAGTTGCACAGCAAACCCGTCTGAGTGAATGGGCTGACATGGTCAGGGACTGCCAAAACCGTCCGCAAGGAATGAAAATCGATGAATGGTGTCAGCTACACGACATTACAAAAGCAAGTTATTACTGGAGACTCCGAAAAGTTCGTGAGGCTTATCTAAAAACAGCGGATCATACACAAACATTTGTAGAAGTTCCCTCTTCTGCAATCCAGCCGGTGAATATGGCAGCGGAGTATAAAATCATTGCCTTGATTAGAGGCAGAAACAACTTCACTCTGGAAATTACCGAACAGGCATCGGATTCATTTCTAAAAACACTTTTGGGAGTGCTCGGCAATGCTCAATGATGGCTCTGGGTTCAAAAAAGTATATCTGGCGACTGGATTTACGGATCTGCGCAGAGGGATCGATGGCTTGGCCAGAATCATACGTTTTCAGTTCCAGCTTGATCCTTACGATAAGAATACATTATTCTTATTTTGCGGCAAACGTACAGATCGGATAAAAGGGCTTATCTGGGAGGGCGATGGATTTCTACTTCTGTACAAGCGGATTGAAAACGGAAACTTCCGCTGGCCCCGTACACAAGAAGAAGCCCTGGAAATTAGTGCAGACCAGTATCAAATGTTAATGCAAGGTCTGGAAATCGTTGCCAGACATCCCATAGAAGAAATCTCCTGTCCAGAATTCTCCTTGTGATTTGTGCAAAACGTAGAAAATAAAATTGCTTTCATCCATGATAAATCACCCTGTGCAATATAAAATTTAAAGTTATTCACATCCTGAAAGTTTTCTGTGAGTTTCTATATACTCCTGATTCCAAAACTTTTCAGATTGTGGATAACAATCATAAATATCTGAAATTCAGGCTTTTATTTTCAGGTATTCATGACTGTTATCCACCGTCAAAATGACGAAGGTGACAGAATCCCAAAATAGCCAAAAACCGTTGGTTCTGCTATAATAGCACTCAGGAAAGTGAGGTTTGGTTATGGCAGTTAAGTATACGGAGGAACAGTTAAATAGTGTTGATAAGTCGTTTCTTATCCAGCTTCTTTTACAACAGCAGGAACAATTGGAAGCCATAACAAAGGAGCTTCACGCATCGAATGAAAAAATGCAGCTTCTGATGGAACAGGTAATCCTTGGTAAGCAGAACCGTTTTGGAAGGTCATCTGAAAAAATGGAAGATACCAGCCAAATCTGTTTTCAAGAAGTAGACGGCACTATTGTTTTTTTCAATGAAGCGGAAGCTGTCTACGATCTCAATGAAAAAGAACCTGATGAGCTGGAACTCAAATCTCCAAAACAGCCAAAGCGTAAGGGAAAGAAAGAATCAGATCTTTCCGGACTTACGGTCAGACGGATTGACCATTATCTGTCAGAGGAGGAATTGGAAATAGAATTCGGTGTCAATGGGTGGAAACAGTTACCGGATGCCATTTCCAAAAAATATCATTTTGTACCTGCGAGGGTAGAGGTAGAAGAACATCACATCGGTGTGTATGCCAGCAAAACAGATGAGCACATGGTCAAAGCAGACCATCCAAAAGCATTACTGCATGGAAGTTTGGTATCACCATCTCTTGGAGCTGCGATCATCAATGGAAAGTATGTGAATGCAGTTCCTCTCTATCGGTTAGAGCAGGAATTTCAGCGTTATGGCCTGCAGATTACA
Organism: Coprococcus sp. AF21-14LB; assembly: GCF_003458885.1. NCBI lineage: Bacteria > Bacillati > Bacillota > Clostridia > Lachnospirales > Lachnospiraceae > Coprococcus > Coprococcus sp. AF21-14LB. The sequence continues at coordinate 1,761 of NZ_QRVX01000098.1, forward strand.
AGGCAGAACATGGCAAGCTGGTGCATACGTTTGGCAGAGGAATATTTATCGATCCTTTATGATCATCTTCATGAAGAATTGTATTTCTATCATGTGATCCAGGCAGACGAGACGCCGGTGCTTGTAAACCATGACGGGCGCAAAGCAGGAAGCAAAAGCTGGATGTGGGTATACCGTTCTGGACATCTGTATCAAGACCGGCAGATTGTCCTGTATGAATACCAGCAGACAAGAAATGCATCCCATCCACGGGAATTCCTGAAAGGATACGATGGCATTTGTGTAACAGATGGTTATCAGGTCTACCATACTTTAGAAAAAGAATTGGAAGAACTGACCATTGCTGGATGCTGGGTGCACTGTCGCCGCAGATTTGATGAAGCTCTGAAGCTGATTCCCAAACCATCTCAAAAGGAATCCAATGCATTTCTGCTGATGAAACAGATTCAGGCAATCTATCGGGAAGAAGGGAAATTGAATGACCTTTCTTCTGATGAACGACTTAAACAGCGACAGGCGGTTATCAAACCTCTTGTGGATGCTTTTTTTGCGTACCTGAAAACTATAAATGTGTCCAAAAAGGACAAATTTGGTGATGCCGTTAGATATGCACTAAATCAGGAAAAATATCTCAGGGTATTTCTTACAGACGGAGATGTTCCGATTGATAATAATGCATCCGAAAGGGCAATCCGAGGCTTTTGTATTGGAAAGAAGAATTGGCAGATGATCGATACGATTCATGGAGCCAAATCTTCCGCAATCATTTACAGTATTGTAGAAACTGCAAAAGCCAATAATCTGAAACCTTTTGATTATGTGCAGTATCTCTTGGAAGAGATTCCGAAACACATGAATGATAAGGACTGTTCTTTTCTGGAAGATCTTCTGCCCTGGTCAGAAAAACTTCCGGCAGGGATTCGCAAAGCTTAAATATCGGTGGCTGCAAAGCAGCCGCCTAAAAATGTCAAGGTACTCGCTATTTTGCGTTTAC
>NZ_QRVX01000099.1:0-2725 GCF_003458885.1 Coprococcus sp. AF21-14LB
ATAAGCTCTCGCCCTCCTTACATGAATAATCGGGTATGCCCTGTTTCGGGGCAGCCTTGCCTTTGGCAGCGTCCTCCTGCGCCCACTTGTAAATGGTGGCTGCATGGCTCTGGTACTGCTTCCCGGTGGAAGCGATATGGCAGGAAAGCCGGTCAATATAATACTCCCACTTGTCGGGCAGCTCTGTTTTCAGCCCGGAAAGCTCTGTATCGGTCAGTATCACATTGTTGTATCTGCCATAAGCGGCGGGGGCGGGGTGTCCCGTTTCTCCCTCTCTCTCTTTTTCTATCTCTTTCTCTAACTCTATCTCTATCTCTGGTGGACGAATGTCGGACAAATGTCCGCCTTTTGTCCGGGGCGGTAAAAGTGCCTTGTTTTCCAGCCTTGCAGCCCGTTTTCTCTCGGCTTCGGTAGAGGACTGTCCTATCATCAGCTCAATATCGGTCATATAAAAAGCCCCGCTGTCAAGCTGCTCCACAAGCCCCAACTGCCGGAAAATCTCTAAAGCCCTTTCAACCGTCCCTATCTGGTGGCGGGTCAGTGTCGCTATCATCTGCGCTGTGTAGGGGATATGCTCGTCAAGCTGCAACTTCCCGCCGTTTTTCAGAGATTTTAAGTACAGCTTCAAGAGGATATTGGAATATAAAATCCCGTCTTTCATATCTTCCAGCAGCACAATGGAGTCGCTGTCAAAAAAATTCTCTTTCAGCTTGAGGTAGTAATACTTGCGGTTATCTGCCATTGTCCCTGTCCTCCTTTTTCCGGCGTTTGGAGTAGTAGCGGGGGCAAAGTATGATAACCGCCCGGAAGCTCTGCTTACAGCTATGGGTACAGCCCCGGCAGAGGTCGTTGTATGTGATACGGTCGCAGGTGGTATTCCCGACTTTTACTTGCCGCAGGAAAAAAGACCATTCCAGCCGCCGTTTCTTGCTCATTCTTGGCATGGGTGCGCTCCTTTCTGCCGTTTCCGCTGGTGTGGCGGTATCGACGGTAATTCTGTATCATCTCGGTATCATTTTCGGGGTTTTTCTGCCCTGTAAGCCCGTTAAAAAATCCTTTGGTATTGCGGGTAGAGTACGGGGCAGCCCCCTTGTTCTGTATGGGTTCGGGTACATTTTGGGGTGGTTTTTATCGTTCCTGTTCCTGCCTTTTCACAGGCTTGCGCTCCCGGCGTAAAATCTGGTCGATATTGCCCTTGACAGTCTGTAAGCGGCGGTATTCCTCCCGTTTTGCCCGGTAATCGTTGTAGCCGCTGTTTTTCTCTTTGATAAGGGCTTCAATCTCTGCTTGCAGGGCTTTATAGCTCGGCAGCTTGGAAATGCCGTTCTCCTTGAAATAACGGGCGGCTGCGTCTGCTATGATAAAGTCGCTTTCGTGCTTCTGTCGGTAGGCTGCTTTTGCTTTGGCGTTTTTCTGCTGTTTCAGCCCGTCCCGGACAGGGCGGGTCTTGGAATAGGCAAGCACCTGCCGTTGCAGCTCCTTTTTCCCGTTCAGCGTCTTTTCCACCTGCTTCAGCTCTGTAAGGCTTTCCTGCATGGCGGCATAAGCGGCAGAACAGGCTTCGTCCAGTTCCTCCGGGGAAGAAAAGCCGTACTGTTGATAGGCGGTAACAGTAGCTGCCATTTGCTTTAGGTTGTGCTTTGCCGCCCAGCGGTCATAGCCCACGCCCTTGCCCTCGGCTCGCTTGGCTTCCCGGTCAACCATGCGCTGCAAGGTGTTGTCTGCCGGGGTGGTTTTTGCGGCTTTTTCCTCCCGCAAGCGTCCCTTTTGGGTGTGGGGGTATTCGGGTATGGCTTTGGTCTGTTCGGCGGCTCTGTGGGCGTTCTGCGTGAGCAGGGCAAGGACAGCAGCCTTGTCAAAATCGTCCCCCAGCTTCCGGGCTGTGATAGGCTTTGTCCTGTCCGGCGTGAGGTAGGAAAGCCGCCCCCGGCTCTCCTTGACAGTTACGCCCTCCCGCAGCAAAAGGGAAGAAAACTCGTCAAAGCTGCCAGCTTGGGAAAGTGCCTGCCGTATCGTCCGGCGCAGCTTCGCCTTGTCCGTTTCAAACTTGGTGGGCTTGGTCGGCTGTCCTGCGGCTTCTCTGACAGCGTTCTCTTTATCAAGGGCAAGCTGCCCTTTCTTTGCCGCCCAGTATTCCCGTTCCGTTATCCGTTCCTTGCTGCCGTTCAAGAGGTCGATTTGGTAAAGCCCCTCCCGGTGGCACATCTCCATGACTTCACTCTTGAAATATTCCATAGCGGCGTTGGTGCAGCGGTGCTTGCAGCCCGCCCGTGTGTCGGCTGGTCTGTCCATGTAGGGCAGAAGCGGGACTTCGTAAATCCGCAGGGAGTTGATGACGATATGCACATGGATATTGCCGCTGTGGTTATGCCCGTCCGGGTGGGTGCATACAAGGCTTGGTGTCCGGGGAAATGCTCTTTGCAGAACTGCTCGCCCAGCTCCTGCGCCCGGTCTACGGTCAAGCCGTTGTCTGTCCCGTCCCGTGGGTCAAAACTGATGATATAGTGGTGGCTTTTCACATCTTCCCGTTTTTGGTTTTTCTCATAGCGGAGATTGGCTCGCATACAGGCAACGGCGAAATCCTCGCCCCCGCAGTTGAGGGAAGAAATGCGGTAATCCTCCCTCGGTATCAGCCGCCCGTTTTCATCAAGGGTGGGCTTCATGGTAAACTCGTCATGCTCAAATGTGAGGTAGGCTTCCGCTGCGCCATAGTCGGCATTTTTAG